>QNFD01000315.1 GCA_003645435.1 Gammaproteobacteria bacterium
CACTGGGCAGACGGCGGCAAGACGTCGATCGACAATCTCGTACTATTGTGCCGCCGTCACCACCGCCTGGTGCACGAAGGCGGATTCGGTCTCGAGAAGATTGCCGACGGCCGCATTCGTATCACGCGGCCCGATGGCCGGGCCATTGACGATCACCCCCGGCTTCCCGGCGGGACTATCGAAGCATTGCGGTGCGGTAATCAGCAGGCCGACCAGGCCATCGACGCATCGTCGTGGGTCATTCCAGGCGATGAGCTGGATTACGGTATCGCAATCGACGGATTGTTGTCGCTGCGACAAGAGCGGCCGCCGCCCGAGGCAATAACCGCTGATTAGATGATGGCACGGCGAAAAAGTGCCTGTCCCATCAGCACCTTATAATTCCCCCTTCATTGCCAGGAAATTTCCGCAAAGCCGACACTCAAAATGCGAGGTCAAGCGGCAATTTACGGCACACTGCGAACACTCGTGAATTTCAGGTGAGAGGCAAAGAAGACCCAATTCAAACGCATATCTTTTATAAAGCCCAGAATCCACAAGGGTGAGATTTACCCTGTTTGAGTGATGAGTCACTTGTCACGTTTTGGTATCGTAGTGAATTCCATTTGAACCTTAACCAATCAGGGAAAGGTACATAATTGGATTAATGGAGGGGATTCCAGTGAAAGTTCTAAACCGAATTTTAGCCACTGTTGTACTCGTGGGAACAACAGGTATCTCGAGCGCAGCGACTCTGTTCAGTGATGATTTTGAATCCGGGCTGGGGCAATGGACGGCAGGGAACGGACAAATTGTCGCCGATCCGGCCGGTGGTACGAACCAAGTTCTGAATTTTAGCAGTCTCAATTCGGCAGGTGACATTTTCTCCACTAGTTCCATGTACTCATCCAATAGCAACCTGTTTACGCTGTCCTTCGATTATTACGGAACCAGCAATAATTCCGGTGGATTCATCGGCTACAGCCAGGGCACTCCAGGGAGTCACGTCTGGCTCGCTGGTTCAGATACCAATTATAGTGGGACCTGGTTGTGGAGTCAGAATGCCGCCGGGCCACTTACCGATAGGATACTGATCGGTGATAATAACTGGCATAGCTACCAGTTGACCTTTGCAGGCTTGTTTAATCCAATTCGCTTGATGCTGGAAGATTTCGTCGGCTCCGACAATACTGCCGGCAACGCCTACTTTGATAACATCGTCCTCACCAATGCAGTACCTGTGCCGGCGGCCGTCTGGTTATTCGGTACAGCACTTATCGGATTGGCTGGATTCAGTAGGCGAAGATAAGCTATCTAGCAATGCGCTAAGAATTGAATATGAACCCCCGCCATTGAGCGGGGGTTTTTTATGATGGTTGAGTGTCGTCTCCTTGCTGAAGATTACCTACCAGATCGATGCCACAGGGGTCTCTTGTGGGCACTTCACGGTCTCTGATCAATCAAATCTGAGCGTCTGGTTTCTACATAGGAGACCCTGGAAATCACACCGTAGGAGGCGGCGAACGGCACATCGGACACTGTTTTCTGCACTTGCTATCCTCTGCATCCTGCTTTTGTGAACAGCATCACGCAATGCGTATTTGCGTCCTCGTTTAGCCTGTTTGGGTGATGTAACTATAAACCTCACCAGTAGACTGGAATTCTGTTCAATACTAAACAAGAGTCCAGGCACTATCGATATGTCAAATCTTCGTTCGTTCAGTCGTTTTGTTTTTATTAGCCTTGCGCTGTCGGGCTTGTCTGTTTCGTCGGTTAATGCTGCATTTGTTTCTGCTAAAGACATACTTACCTCCAACCCCGCAGCAGCTGATGGCCTTTACTGGATTGACCCTGACGGAACTGGCGGAGTTGCTCCGTACGAGATTTATGCCGACATGATCCTGAATTATGTTGCCGCCCTTTAATAATTATTGAGAGGCCATCGGCCTCATAAATGTGCTATGAGCTTCCCAGATGAAACGTAAACCATCACCCTATACAGTTCTAATTGGCAAGAAGTCTGAACGCCCCCCTATTTATGTTAAGTACATTGAACACAGCCCAATTCAACTAAATGGCGCGGCTGTAGAATTTGAAAGACTAGAGTTGAATCCCGCGATACCTTATGACGATACCGGCCCTTGTGAGGAGAACGAAGAACTGATCTCCATTATGCTAAGCCTTAGAAATCTTGGAGTGACGTTTAGTTGCGATCATAAAGTTCGTTTTTCCCCAAGTGCTTTTATGCAAATGCTCCAAGACCAAGGGCGGCTCAAAGAAAAGTACAATGCGATTTCATGGAGAGGACCTAGCAAATGGGCAATAACTGCATATGAAATGGAATGAAACACTTAGCATCAAGTTTGAAGTGCAACAAAATTATAGGCGACGCCACTGAAAGGCAGCCATAATTCATCGGTTATATAGGCGTTAAACTCCCCTGGGGACGCCATTTTCAAGGTCTGGGGAGAACCCGGCGACCATCGAATTAACCCAGGGAATTGGGTGAAAAAGCAGGTTACAAGCTAACCCTTCTTACCCTTATCTCCAATAAACTGGGTCGCCAGCAATAGCGTCGTCGAAACCAGGATCATAATCGTGGAAATCGCCGCAATCGTCGGGTCGATAAAATCCCTTAAGGCGGCGAACATATGCTTCGTCAGCGTGGCGTTTTTTCCACCCGAAACGAAAATAGCGATGATGACTTCGTCGAAAGAAGTCAGAAATGACAACAAAGCCGCGGTCACGATCGAGAATTTGATTTGCGGCAGAGTGATAACGAAAAATGCCTTGATGCGCGTTGCGCCGAGGCTTCTGGCGACGCGTTCCTGGTTCAGGTCATAGTTGCGCAGCGCCGATGTGATGACAATCATGACGAGCGGAGCGGCGAGCGCGGTATGGGCCAGGACCAGCCCGGTGATTGTATTGTTGAGGCCAACACGACCATAGGCGTAAAAGGTACCGATCGCGATCAAAATGACGGGCACGATTATCGGCGTAATAAGCAAAACGAAAATCGCCCGGGAGGCGCGATGCCCGGATACGAACAGTGCATAAGCGGCCATGATTCCGAGCGGTGTCGCCAGCAGCATGGTCAACACCCCGACCTGTAAAGAGGTGACGGTTGCGCGCATCCATTTGGAGGACTCGAGATAAACGATATACCAGCGATCCGACCAGTTACTGGGCGGGAACTCCAGGTACTGCGAATCGGAAAAAGACATGGGAATGACGATAAGCGTCGGGATCACCAGCAGCAGCATGATGATCGCGGCGAGCACGTACAGCCACAGGCGGTCGCCATGGGTGACCTGGGTATCCGAAGCGGGTTTTTGCCACCAGCGCATCTCAGTGTTTCCCGAAAAGTGCGGCATCGAGTTTAAGAAAACGTGCCGCCAGGTACAGAATGATGATTGTCGCGACCAGTAGTACGACGCCGAGTGCGCTCGCGGCGCCCCAGTTGTACTGGTTTTCGAGAATTGCCGTTATCTGGGTGGATACCATCACGACGCGCCCTCCTCCGAGGACCGCAGGCGTGACATAAAAACCGAGGCAAAGCACAAAAACAATCAAGGAACCGGCGACCATGCCGGATAGCGATAACGGAAAATAAATCTTCCAGAAAGACTGGACCGGCGATGCCCCGAGATTGGACGCCGCGTGCATCATGTCGCGTTCAATTTTGCGCATCGAGCCGTACAGCGGCAACACCAGGAAAGGCAGCATGATATGGGCCATGCCGATGAGCGTGCCGGTCATATTGTGGACCAGTTTGATCGGCTCATCCCAGAGCCCGACCGAGATCGCGAAATCGTTGAGGATTCCCTTTTTCTGCAGCAGCACCAGCCAGGCGTAGGTGCGCACCAGCAGTGACGTCCAGAACGGCAGCAATACCGCCAACATGAAAAATCCGG
>QNFD01000316.1 GCA_003645435.1 Gammaproteobacteria bacterium
ATTGGTAGCCAGTACGATTCGGCGTTTGTTATGACCCTGGAAAATCTTTTGCTGCTCGCTATAGCTTAAACGTGAGTAAAGCGGCAAAACCTCGTAGTCGCGTTGATAAATCTTCGAAAGCTTGTCAGCCGCTTCCCGAATCTGTCGTTCACCGGGAAAGAAAATCAGCACATCTTCAACGGCTACCTGCATCAGCTCGTCGATTGCATCGACCAGTGCCTGTTGCCGGTCTCGATCCCGATCGTCTTGCGTTACTGGCCGATATCGAATCTCGACCGGGTAAGTCCTGCCAGTGATATTCAATATAGGTGCATCGGAAAAATAACTGGAAAAACGCTGTGGGTCGATTGTCGCCGAAGTGACTATCAATTTCAGGTCGGGCCGTCGCGGCAGGATTTGCTTAATATAACCGAGCAACAAATCAATGTTCAGGCTGCGTTCGTGAGCTTCGTCGATAATAATGGTCGAATACTGGTTCAACCAACGGTCGTTTTGGGTCTCAGCCAGCAAAATGCCATCGGTCATCAGCTTGATGAAGCCCGATGGATCACTACGATCGTTAAACCTGATTTTATAACCAACTGCCTCACCCATTTTGGTTTTCAGCTCCTCGGCTATGCGGCTGGATACACTTTGTGCAGCAATTCTGCGTGGTTGCGTGTGGCCGATAAACCCCTGGTCGGCGAGTCCCAGATCAAGACATAATTGCGGTAACTGCGTTGTTTTACCCGACCCGGTTTCACCGCAGACAATCACCACCTGGTTGTTCGATATCGCCTTCGCCAGTTCGTGCCGATGATGATAAAACGGCAGGGCCTGATCCAGGTTGGAAGCCGGCTTTTGTTGATGGCGTTTCTGAACCTTTTGAATGGAATCGCTAATTGCGTCGACCAGACTCTGAATCTTTGCTTTATTATTTTTGCTGGCGCCGAGTTTTTTTAGTAAGCGCAATAATTTTGGTCGGTCAGCAACATAGCACTGCTGTACAATCTGGACTTTGAATGATAGTTGTTGCGGTGACATGGCGAGCAATTTTAACAATAATGGAGTGAATAAGCCGTTTGATTATTCACTGCGTGTATCTCGCAGGGCCCGGTATGCGAAGTTACAAATAAAGCCCTACGGCGGTCTCGAAGTGGTAATCCCGGTTCGCTTCCCGAAAAAAGCGGTGCCGCAACTGCTAAATAAACACGCCGAGTGGATCGAAAAACAGTTAGCAAAACAACAAAATCATATTAACGCGGCTGTTTTACCCAGCGAAATTTATCTCGCGATTAACAATAGCTGTATCGACGTGGTCAACGAATCGCATGATCGCCAGAACAGTTTAAATTTGCATGATTGCCTGGTAGTAAATAAGGACGACTATCAGCAAAGTGTTAAACAGCTTCGTCAATGGATTAGGAAACAGGCGTGGGTACTGCTACCGCCTTTGCTTGAACAGCTCTCTCGTAGTACCGGCCTCGACTATAAAAAGATCAGCATCCGTAGCCAGAAAACCCGCTGGGGCAGTTGTTCATCGAGCGGTACCATAAGCCTTAACGATCAGTTGCTATTCGTCGATCGCGCCAGCGCCGAGTACCTGATGGTCCATGAACTCTGCCACAGGCGGCATATGAATCATTCGCCTAAATTCTGGCAACTGGTCGAATTCCATTGCCCCAATTATCGAGAGCACGAATCCGCATTGACGCGGGCGAAAGCCGAGATTCCGGGGTGGATTTTGCGGGATTTGTATCGATAGCGGGGGTTGGTTCTTTTTCTCCTTCTCCCCCAGGGGGAGAAGGTTGGGATTGCCTACATGGATGTAGGTAAGGGGCGTGAGCAGGAGCGGAAGCTTGAGGGGGTGCTTTTAGACTGCCCCCTCACCCCTGCCCTCTCCCTCAGGGAGAGGGAGTACTACCAAAACTCTAGGGCGTCGCACTTCTCCGCATATACTCAATCTTGTTCTCAAGCAACAGGTTCTGCGTTCTCGACAATTCGCTATTCGCACCATAAGGGCCCAGCATCACTCGATACCAGGTATCACCATTGACCACGGCAGATTTAACATTCGCCTCAAGGCCGAGGAAAGCGAGCTGCGCTTTCCGGCTATCAGCATCGGCAGTACTCTGAAAAGACCCGACCTGTAAAACGATTTCTTCATCCGCCAGCTTGTTGATCGAGGGGTTTTTGATCGCCTGTTGATCTTCTTCTGACATCGGTATGTCGACTTTTCGATCCGGCAGAATCGAGTAAAAATCGATTCTTGGCTTATCGTTTTTTTTCTCGGTTGTTGCTGCCGGGGTCGGTGTTTCTACTTTATCAATCCGGGCATCTAGAAAAAACACGAATGCGGCAAATGATCCAATAATGAGGAACAGGGTAATCCAGACCCAGCGAG
This sequence comes from Gammaproteobacteria bacterium, assembly GCA_003645435.1. Next base: position 2,384 of record QNFD01000316.1, read on the forward strand.
AACCAGATTGCTTTGCAGCCATTACATTTTATCCGGTGCGGAAACGCCCATTAAATTGAGTCCATTGTGTAGAACCTGGCCGACGACAGTCGCCAGGGCGATGCGCGCATCGCGTAATTCTACATCGTCAACGATGAATTGATGCGCGTTGTACCAGGAGTGAAACTGGTTGGCGAGATCGCGTAGATAGTTCACCACTATGTGGGGCTCACGTCTCAATGCTGCGCTCTGCACGCGCTCTGGATAGAGGCCAAGCTGTTTAATTAACTGCAGCTCGTGACTATTATCGAGCCGGTTCAAATTGGCATCATGCAGCGACAGTTTCAAGCCTTTTTCTTCACACTGGCGTTTGACGCTACAAATTCGCGCATGCGCATATTGCAGATAATAAACCGGATTGTCGGAAGATCTGTCACGCGCAAGATCGAGATCAAAATCCATATGCTGGTCGGATTTTCGCATCACATAGAAAAAACGCGCCGCATCCTGCCCCACATCTTCGCGCAACTGTCTCAATGTCACAAATTCACCCGAGCGCGTTGACATCGAAAGCCTGGCGCCATTTTCAAACAGGTTGGCAAACTGAACAAGTTGTATTTCGAGCCGATCGGGATCGTAACCGAGCGCGGTAAGCGACGCCTTGACTCGCGCAACATAACCATGGTGATCCGCCCCCCAGACATTGATCACGTGCTCGAAGCCACGGTCAAACTTGTCCACGTGATAGGCGATATCGGAGGCAAAATAGGTGGTTAGCCCGTTGTCACGCTTGACCACACGATCTTTTTCATCACCGAAATCAGTCGAACGAAACCACAGCGCGCCATCTTTCTGGTACACATGGCCGCTATCTCTCAGGCGTTGAATGATGTTATCAATTGCACCATTATTGCCGAGTGAACGCTCCGAAAACCAGTTGTCATAATCGACACCAAACGCATGCAGGTCTTTACGAATTACATCGACCAGCGTATCCAGCGCCTGGTCAAATACGATACGGTAGTCCGCCTCGCCCAGTAATGCCCGCGCATTTGCGATGAGGTCGTCGATATGCTTTTCCTTGTCTCCCCCGGGAGCATCGGCGCGGACGTCCTTCATCACCTGGTCGGTGCTGCGTTGAAAGCGATCGCCGTACTGGCGATGTAGTGTCGCCGCAATATCCCAGACATAATCACCCTGGTAGCCATTACTCGGGAAAGCAATTTCAATACCACAGAGTTCCAGGTAGCGTAACCATGTCGAGGTACCCAGTATATCCATCTGCCGGCCAGCGTCGTTGACGTAGTATTCGCATTGCACGTCGAAACCAACGTAACTCAATATCGTCGCCAGCGTAGCACCGTAAGCAGCACCGCGACCATGGCCAACGTGAAGCGGTCCGGTCGGATTCGCAGATACGAATTCGACCTGCACCTTCTGACCCTTGCCGAAATCACTCCGACCGTAGGCTTCTCCCTGTTGTAAAATATCGCGAACCACCGAGTGGCCCGCATCACTGGCAAGATA
>QNFD01000317.1 GCA_003645435.1 Gammaproteobacteria bacterium
AACTTGTTCCAGCGGCCGAGCTGGGAAAATACCTTCTCCTGGGCCTTTTCCCTGATAGAGCAGGTATTTAACAACAAAACCTGGGCATCCTGCTCATCGTCTGTGAGCACAAGCTCGCAATCCTGCGCAAGCAGGGCGATCATTTTTGCCGAATCATACTCATTCATCTGGCAGCCATGGGTCTTGATGAAAACCTTTCCGTTCATACCTGCATTTTATACAAAAGCGCGCAACATACACCGAGTTTATCGCTTTTTCCATTGTTTAAATTGCCCTTCTAGTTCGAAGCCAGATCAGGGTCCGGGAGAAAGCAACCCTGTTCACCTAAAATGATCAGTAGAATAAGGCTACAATACGCATCAACCTACGACGATATCAAGGCTGCGTTTGGCTAAGCGGGTCTACTCGGTTCCGATTGCCAGCCTTATTTCACCTGGTTAATCGATAAGCGCAGGTCCTGCGGTGGATTACTACTGTCGATACCCCCTACTTCGACGAACAAATCACCCGGCTGCGCCACCGGATTGCCGGTTTTGGAAATCCGTGCCCCTACTACGATTAAATCAAAAGCCGACAGTTTCATTTGCGGCATCATCGCATCCGCGTCGCTGAGCGTGACCTCGGCAGGCAAATCACTCACCGTCAGGCGCTTCACCGCGAGCGGCATGGGCGGACCGCTGGCCGCTTTGGCATAAACGAAAACTGAATCCCCGGGATTAACCAGTTGTTGCAAGCTGTTATTCAATTCGACTTTCAGGGTCAGTGAGCGGGTATCAACAGTTGCACTCGCCAGGCCTGGGTCACGCTGTTCCAGCACTTTTATGAGTTCGCTTACCTCGGCGCTGGAAGCTGGATCGTCTTTGATCTGTGCCAGTAAACGAGTCCAGGCGTCATGTGCTGCCGGATAATCCAGGCGTTGCTCCGCTGCCAGTCCGGCGAGCCACAGGCCGGTGGGATGATTCGGTGCAATATCCAGCCCGCGCTTCACGAGTTGCTCTGGCTCACCTTGCATATCACCGTCATTTTGCATTGCGAGGGCGTCAGCCAGCGAAAAAATAACCCCTGGTTCTTCGCCAACAAGATCACGGGTGCGTTGGAAAGCTGTAATCGCCTCGTCAAACTTTTGTTGCGCCATCATGGTTTTACCGAGTACGTACCAGCCCTGGGCATCTTCCGGGTTTTCGAGCAATCGCTTCTGTACAATTTCAACCATTTCTTCAATGCTGAGATTCGAATGCTCATCTTGGGCCTGGGCACTGTCACGCGCCAGTATCAGGGTCGGATCTTCGATAACCCGGTACTCGCCCAGCTGAAGATACAGGCCGACGCTCAATAGTGGAACCAGGCCAACCAGCAGCCATATCGCCCATTTACCCTGTTGTTCACGAGTAGCGCTATCGTCGACGTTCTCGAGGTCGAGTGCCAGCGCGGTCTCGAGCTCATGCAGGCTGCTGTCGTATTCCTGCTGGCTCAACTCGCCTTTCGACAATTGAGCATCCAGGCTTGATTTACTCGCCCGCGCAATATCGATATTCTGTTGTTGACGGTCATTACTATCGATCTCGGGCTGGGTCCTGAGCATGGGCAGTATCAAAATCAGCAGGGCCAGCAGCAGCAGGCCTGAGGCGACAATCCAGAATATCATTATTTTTCCCGCGTATCGGAGAGTAACTGATGAGCTTTTTGCATGGCCTCCGCATCGGGCGGCGCCAGTGTTTGCCTGCTATGCATGTGCCTGACGACCAGCACCAGGACCAGCAACAACAGTGCGAAAGGACCCAGCCATAATAGCAATGTGCTGGTTTTGAACTGCGGTCGATAGAGTACAAAATCGCCATAACGCGCGACCATGTACTCTACTACCTGGTCGGGTGTCTTACCCTGCATCAACATTTCATGGGTTTGCCGGCGCAGGTCTTTTGCGAGATCGGCGTTGGAGCCGGAAAGATTCTGGTTTTGACAGACCAGGCAGCGCAGTTCGTTGATCAGGGTGACATAGTCGGCTTCCATTTCAGGCGAGTCGAATTCATAAGCCTCGATCGCGGCCAGTGCCGAATAAGAAACGAAGATTAGACATAACAGGAGTAGGCGCATGCGATTAACCGGTCAACTCGCGTAACTTGGGCAGCACTTCGGCTTCCAGCGATTCCATCGTTACCGGTCCGATATGTTTATACTTGATGAGCCCATCCTTACCGATGATGAAGGTCTCCGGTACCCCGTACACGCCCCAGTCGATTCCGACCCGGCCATCCTGATCCATGATGCTGGTGGTATAGGGATCACCGAATTGGGCTAACCAACGCCGCGCATCGTCCGGCTCATCTTTATAATTCAGGCCAATTACCGGCGCCAAATTCAGGGCCGACAGGCGGGTTATGATCTCATGTTCGGCGCGGCAGGAAACACACCAGGAAGCCCAGACGTTTAACACCCATACCTGGCCCAGTAAATCCTTTTGTGCCAGAAATTGTTCAGGCGCATCCAGCTTCGCCAGTGAAAAAGCGGGCGCCGGTTTGCCGATCAGCGGTGACGGTACTTTCTTGGGATCGAGTTGCAGGCCGTAAGCGAGCAAGCCGACGATTATAATGAAAATACCAAGCGGTATCGCGAAACGCATCAGCCGGCTGTCTCCGCCGCATTATTCGCTGCTTTCACGGGCGCTCTCGAAGATCGCCGGTAACGCCGGTCAGACGCGGCAAACAATCCGCCGATTGCCATGATAATCGCACCCAGCCAGATCCAGCGAATAAAGGGTTTATAGTAAATGCGAATTGCCCAGGCACCCTGGTCGTCCAGCGGTTCACCCAGCGCGATAAATAAATCACGCGCTAAACCGGCGTCGATAGCAGCCTCGGTCATGGGTGACTGCTGCACCGGGTAAATACGTTTTTCCGGGAACATATCAACCTGGAAACTGCCACTCTCCGATGTCACCTCGAAACTGCCGCGTGTGGCAACGTAATTTTCGACCTTGTAGTCTTTCACACCCTTGAACAGGAACTGGTATCCGGCAACCGTGTAAACGTCTCCGGGCGCCATGCGTAAATCCTTTTCCTGGTTATAGAGGCTGGTCAGGGTAATACCGACAATAAATACCGCTATACCGAGGTGCCCGAAAATCATGCCGTAAAATCCGCCGGGCGTTGAACGTAATGCCGACATAAAACTCCTGTTACGAAAACGTTCGACTATGGCCAATACCGCGCTACTCGCTATCCAGAGCGACATCGCGATACCGGCAAATCCCAGAAATAACCATTGCGGTAAAGTGAAGCTCAACACAAGCCCGCCAACCAACGCGACGATAGCCGGCAGGCGTAGTCTCGTTAACAAACGCCCGGGAGTATCACTCTTCCAGCGGATTAACATACCCACACCGATTAAAATGCCAAGCGGGGCGGTCAAACTTAAAAATACCAGGTTGAAGTAAGGCGGTCCTACCGAGATCTTACCGCCCATGGCGTCGATCGCAATCGGGTACAGGGTACCGAGTAATATTGCCGCGGTAGCAACCGTTAAAAATATATTGTTTAGCAATAATGCCATTTCTCTCGACAATAACTGCGTCTTAGCGGCACTTTTCAACATCGGTGCACGCCAGGAGTAAAGTGCCAGTGATCCGCCGATGACGATACCCAGAAAGCCGAGAATAAATATTCCGCGTTCCGGATCGCTGGCAAACGCATGCACCGAGGTCAACACACCTGAGCGAACCAGGAAGGTACCCAGTAGGCTGAGTGAAAAGGCGAATATCGCGAGCAGCGCGGTCCAGGCCTTGAATGTTCCACGCTTCTCGGTAATCGCGAGCGAATGCATGAGCGCGGTGCCAACCAGCCAGGGCATAAAAGAAGCGTTCTCAACCGGATCCCAGAACCACCAGCCGCC
>QNFD01000318.1 GCA_003645435.1 Gammaproteobacteria bacterium
CAATCGTTGTAATATTCACGTGGACTTCTCCTATCGTTAAGTGGATGTGTGGTAACCCCACTTTGGCACATTGCGATGCCGAGTAGATAGGGGGAGTCCATCTCATTCGTTGTATGACTAAGTGGCTCTATGGCGCTTGAGTGCTCAACATTGGTGCTCGATCTTGACGGTACAATAAGTGATCCCAGCCTGGGGATTTCACGATGCATGAATCACGCGCTGCAAATACACGGTTTCAACGCTGTTTCTAGTAAAGATATCGCGAGGGAAATTGGCCCACCCCTGGATGAGATGTTTCTGAAACTTGCACCAGATGTATCGACCGAGAATATTCCGGCCCTCGTATCAACGTATCGGGAGCGATATTCTGATTGCGGGTACTCGGAAAACTTGATTTATCCAAATATTTTTTCTGCAATTGAGCAGGCATATAAAGCGGGGCTCAGGCTTGGAGTATGCACATCGAAGCGAACAGACTTCGCAGAGAAAATTATATTGCTTTTTGGGCTCTCACAATTTTTTTATTTTATAGATGGTGGGGACATTGGAATTAGCAAAGAGATGCAACTTGCGCGTTTGTTAAGTTGCGGTGCGATTGATCGCGGCGCAATCATGGTGGGTGATCGAGCAGTTGATATTCATTCAGCTACGGCTAATGGTTTACGTTCGATAGGAGTACTATGGGGCTTTGGAAGCAATGCGGAACTTACGAAAGCATCACCTACGCACATAGTTGAAACTGTCAATGAATTCTGTGGGATCGTCATTTAAAAGCATTGAATTCGTGAGAGCAATAGCCGAAGGTGATTGGGTGGCACTTCACACACACCAGACGTGGCCAGGTAATGAGCAATACGTAGCAATGGATTTTTCCGTTTTGACGAGAACGGAAAAATCGTTGAGCATTGGGATTCAATACAAGTGGTTCCAGGTGAAACAAAGAATGGAAATTCAATGTACCAGGCAAACGCATAACAAACACGCATACAATCGGACAAAGTGCCTGCTACGCGCGCACTTTTCCCCTGTTGGCAGGCGGTTGGCATCACGAGGGATGGTAAGTCAATGAAACCCCGTATCAGTATGATTACCCTGGGTGTAGATGATCTCGAAAAATCTGTGGCCTTCTACGAGAAAGGACTCGGTTTCCCTCGTATGGAATCTCCGCCGGAGGTTGCTTTCTTTACGCTTAACGGCACATGGCTAGGCTTATACGGTCGCGATGCACTAGCAGGGGATGCGACCGTATCTGCCGAAGGACAGGGATTCGAGTCTTTTACACTTGCGCATAATGTCGAGTCCGAGATAGAAGTTGACGAGGTAATTAACCAGGCAATTAAAGCGGGTGCTACGCTCGTCAAAAAACCGCAGAAGGTGTTTTGGGGCGGTTATAGTGGCTACTTTAAAGATCCAGACGATCACCTTTGGGAAGTAGCGCACAACCCACTGTTTTGGGTAGGCCCAAATGACACCTGACAACAACGCGCATGCGATCGGACTGCAACAGGCCTTAGCTATTCAAGAACCCGCTTAACAGGGATATTTATGTTTAAAGTAATAGTAAATGGTACCGATCGTTTAGATATAGAGATGAGTGGCAATCTACTGGGAAAAACCGCTTCTGTTAATATGTCAATACAGCTGATAATTTGAATCTACCCTGCGAGGAGGAGTAATTGTCTATTGTAATCTATGGAAGACATACGTCTTATAATGTGCAAAAAGTACTCTGGATGCTGGACGAGCTTCAGCTTTCATATCAGCATATAGAACTGGGCGGTAATTCGGGCGATACCGAAACCGACGAATTTGGAAAACTCAACCCGATGCGAAAGGTTCCGGTACTTGTCGATAATGAAAATGTTATCTGGGAGTCTAATACGATATTGAGATACCTTGCCAACAGTTATGGTAGCGGGCAATGGAAGGTTGAAAATGCCTGGCAGCGGTCATTGTTCGAGCGCTGGATGGATTGGTCCCAGACTATTTTTGAACCGGCATTTGTCGGTGTTTTCTGGGGCTATTACCGGACCCCGCCAGATTTACATGATATGAAAGCAATTAAAAAGAGTATAAAGGAATGTATCGATTGCCTTGTAAAACTTGATGATCAACTAGATGGCAGGAAATACCTGGCAGGCGAAAATTTATCCCCGGCGGATATTTCCACTGGAGTATTTATTTACCGCCTGGTAGAGATAGACCTGGATATAAAATTACCGGAAAACGTCGAAAACTGGTACCAGCGCCTGAAACGCTCAAAGGGATATCAGCAATGGGTAATGAGTGATTTTTCAAGTTTAAGGGGGCGTTTGGAATACTGATTATGACAGCCTTCGTTGTTGAGGCGTTGAAATTAAAATACGAGATATCACCATATGAAGACATCAAAATTATTACTGGCGCTCCTGGTTTTGGCCCTGCCTGTCAGTCAAGCCTGGGCAGATGGGGAATTGAAGCTCCAGAAAGTAACCGAAGACGTATATGCAATTGTTGGCGAACTGGGTAATCGGTCGGCAGACAACCTGGGCAATAATGCAACATTTGGATTCGTTGTTACCGGCGAAGGGGTGGTGCTCATAGACCCGGGCGGCACTTACCAGGGTGCGCAAAAAATTGACCTGCTCATCAAGCAGGTTACCGACAAGCCTGTTGTCAAGGTAATCAATTCCGGGGGGCAAGATCATCGCTGGTTAGGTAATGGATACTTTAAAGAACGGGGCGCACAAATTATTGCCAGCGAAGCCGCGGTGAATGATCAAAAGGCGCGCACCCAGGATCAATTTATTGGCCTCGGTAACCTGGTTGGAGACGAGGGTATTAAAGGCACAGATGCCATTTATGCCGACGAAACATTCGAACAGCAACTCGATTTTAAACTGGGTGACACCCAGTTCGAGATACGCCATGCAGGCCCGGCGCATACGCCTGGCGACAGTTTTGTCTGGCTTCCGCAGAAAAAAGTGATGTTTACCGGCGATATTGTTTATGTGGAGCGTATGCTCGGCGTTGGTACACAGTCAAACAGCAAAAGCTGGGTCAGCGTCTACGAGTCAATGGCTGCCTACCAACCCCAGTATTTGGTTCCTGGGCATGGTCGGGCAACGAACTTATCGCAGGCCAATAAAGATACTTATGATTATTTGGTATTTTTGCGTAACTCGGTTTCTGATTTCATGGAAAATGGCGGCGACATGTCGGACATAAGTAGCGTGGACCAATCTAAATTTAACTACCTTTTGAATTTTGAATTAATTTCTGGCAGAAACGCACAGCAAGTGTTTACTGAATTGGAATGGGAATGAATTGCCGGCAAACATCTGCAATCTCCCAGGCCAGGGCCAGATTTTTGGAGATTGCTTCGTCGCTTCGCTCCTCGCAATGACGCAGGTTTAGGCTTAAGCAAGTGCCATTGGAGCGCCGGTTTATAATGAAATGAATCAAAAAGATCATTGGCAGCAAGTCTATTCGAGCAATCGGGCTCAGAACCTGGGCTGGTATAAACCTCATTTGGCAACTTCCCTGAGCTGGATCAGCGCGCTAAATTTGATCCTTGAGGATCCACTCATCGATATCGGCGGCGGCGCCTCGACTCTGGTCGATGACCTGTTAGAAACGGGTTATAGGTCAATCACAGTTCTCGATATTTCAGAGAATGCTATAGCTGCGGCCAGGCTAAGGTTGGCTAAAAAGGCGGATCAGGTCCACTGGTTAGAAGGCGATATTACCTCGGTTGATTTACCGACAAGAGGTTATGAACTATGGCATGACCGGGCGGTTTTTCACTTTCTCACAGAGCCCGAGCAACAGCGCATGTACCGGGACAATCTTCTCAAGGCCTTAAAACCAGGCGGGCATCTGATAATCGGTACCTTTGCACCG
>QNFD01000319.1 GCA_003645435.1 Gammaproteobacteria bacterium
AGTAGGGCATATATCGATGCAACTGCGGCAGCGGCCACAGTGATTGTCAAGCGGCGTATCCACTTCCAGCTGCATGTCCGTGTAGATTTCGCCGAGGAAAAACCAGGAGCCGTGTTCGCGATGCAGGAGGTTGCTGTGCTTTCCCTGCCAGCCGATCCCGGCCTTCGTGGCCAGTGCCTTTTCCAGTACCGGCGCACTGTCGGTAAACACCCGGTAACCCATGTGACCGAAAACCTCGGTGATCCTGTCGGCAAACCTTTGCAGGCGCTTGCGCATTAGTTTGTGGTAGTCGCGCCCGAGCGCATAACGCGAAAGGTAAGCCAGCTTGTCGTGATCGAGTAACTGCAGCGGATCCTGCTGCTCTTTAACCAGGTAATCGAGACGCACACAGATAACCGACAGGGTATCGGGCACCAGTTCGGCGGGATGCAGGCGTTTGTCGATATTACGCGCCATGTATCCCATTTCGCCGTGAAAATTGCGTGCAATCCATTGCCGATAGTTCGCGTGCTGCTTGTCCAGGTTGGCATCGGTAATGCCGATTTTCTGAAAGCCGAGCTCGAGTCCGATTTGTTTGATGGTATTTGACGTTGGCAATGGCTTGTTTAGTGCTGACTGGGCGGTTTATTCGCAGGTACGCGGGTGCATCTTTTTTGGCGACTGGTACAATATCGTATTTTCTTCAAAGCTGATATGTCTATCTACCTTGCAATCGCATTGGGCGGTTCCCTTGGCGCAGTATCGCGTTACTGGATGGCGTCGTCGACCTATCAGTGGCTTGGCCTTGGATTTCCCTACGGCACGCTCGTGGTAAATCTGCTGGGTTCCCTTGCGATGGGATTCCTGTGGGTGTTGCTGCTGCATCGATTCCAGGTCAGCGAAGAACTCAGGTACGGCCTGTTGGTCGGATTCCTCGGTTCATTCACGACTTTTTCAACCTTTGCGCTCGACGTACTGCATCTTACCGGTGGTGATGAAGTACTAAAAGCAATTCTCTATGTAGTGCTGAGCGTGCTGTTATGCATCCTCGGCGCCTGGGCCGGCCTGATGGCCGCAAAACAACTGATCTAAATATGCTTGATTCCAAACTGTTACGTAGCGACCTCGAAAGCGTGGTCGAGAAACTTAAAATTAAAAACTTCGTCTTCGACGTGGATGCATTCCGCGAACTCGAGGAACAACGCAAAGTCCTGCAGGTATCGACGCAGGAACTGCAGAGCGAACGCAATACCCGTTCGCGTGCGATTGGCGCAGCCAAGGCCAGTGGCGAGGATATTCAACCTCTGCTGGACGAAGTCGCCAGCCTTGGCGATAAACTCAAACAGGCCGAGAGTGAACTCGGCGACCTGCAGGTGAAGCTCGACGAGTTGCTGCAGGGCATACCAAATGTTCCCCACGACTCGGTACCCTCGGGCGATAGCGAGGATGACAACACCGTGGTATCGCACTGGGGCGAACCACCGCAGTTTGATTTTGAAGTCCGCGATCACATCGATCTGGGTGAGGCGCTCGGTGGAATCGATTTCGAACGTGCCGCCAGGATCTCCGGGGCCAGGTTTGTAACCATGACGGGCCCGCTGGTAACGCTGCAACGAGCCTTGATTCAGTTCATGATAAACCAGCATATCCAGGAACATGGCTACACCGAAGCCTATGCTCCCTACCTGGTCAACGAAGCGACGCTTTTCGGCACCGGCCAGATGCCCAAGTTCAAGCAGGACCTGTTTCACATTAAGTCGGAGAATCACGATCTGTACCTGATTCCGACCGCCGAGGTGCCGGTTACCAACTTTGTTGCCGATAGCATCCTCGAGGCTGGCGAACTGCCACTCAAGTTCGTGGCCCATACGCCTGTTTCCGATCCGAGGCGGGTTCTTACGGTCGTGATACGCGCGGCATGATTCGCCAGCATCAGTTCGAAAAAGTCGAGATGGTTCATATTTCGAAGCCGCAAGATTCAATGGCAGCGCTGGAGGCCTTGACCGGTCACGCGGAAACAATATTGCAACTGCTCGGGCTCGCTTATCGCAAGGTCATTCTGTGCGGCGGCGATCTGGGTTTTGCGGCGACCAAGACTTATGACCTGGAAGTCTGGCTACCCGGGCAAAATACCTATCGTGAAATTTCATCCTGCAGCAATATGACCGACTTTCAGGCGCGTCGCATGAAAGCTCGCTGGCGTAACCCGGAGACGGGCAAGAACGAGTTAGTACATACACTGAACGGCTCAGGGCTCGCGGTGGGCCGAACCCTGATCGCCATCATGGAAAATTACCAGCAGGCCGATGGCAGTATCAGTATCCCTGAGCCATTGCAGCCTTACCTGCATGGCATGACTGAAATTCGGGGTTAAGGGGCTATACTTTGCAGGAATACGGCGAATCCGGAATCCTCAATGAAATTGTTCGCAAAACTTATGCTGGCGGTGCTGGTGCTGGCGCTCTTGTTACCATTCACGATTCTGAAGGATGATCAGGGTAAAACTTTGATGAGTTTTTCGAACTTCAGTTTACCCGACATGCCCAGTTTTAGCGGGGGCAGCAAACTGATACCATCCAGCAGCAGTATCGGTGGCAAGGATATTTTCTATAAATGGTATGATGCCGAAGGCAACTTGCAATTTACAACTGAACCCCCGGCCGATGGCATCGAATACACCGTAAAAGGCTACGATCCCAACACCAACGTGATCCAGTCCGTAAAAATACCGGTAGCGGAAGCCGCGCAAGATGAGCCGGTTTCCACCGGGAAAACCACCAACGCGCTGCCGGAGATGAGCCCCTATGACGCGGAAAGTGTTAAAAAACTCTTTGAAGATACCCATAATATAGAGAAACTACTGAATCAACGATACCAAAACCAGAATTCCACCATTAACCAATAAGAGACATCGAACATGAAACTTGCCACTTTGATTTTACTATCCCTGCTCGCCTTCAGCGTGAGCGCGGCCGGAAAGTCAGCCTTTATAAACTCCAAAGTATTACTCGACAAATCACCGCAGGCGATTGCTGCAAACCAAAAGTTGAAGCAACAGTTTGGTGAACGCGAACAAAGCTTGCGCAAGTTGGCCGAGGGTATTCAACAGATGGAGAGAACCTACCAGACCGACAACGCGATCATGAGCGAAGACCAGAAGCGCAAGGCTCAGGACAATATCGTTCAGAACAAGCGTCGCTTCCAGTTTGAACAGCAATCGCTGAAAGAAGACCTGCAATCGGCACAGCGCCAGTTGTTACAGGGTGTGCAGGCCTCGATAAAGACCGTGATTCAGGCCTATGGGAAAGAGAATGGCTATGACTTCATTTTTACCGACACCAGCATCGCCTACGCCAGCGACGCCGTCGACATCACCGATGCCATTCTTCAGAAACTGAGTGAGTAATCCTGAAATGGCTTATCACCCAAACCATGCGCTGGTTTGGGTGATTATCGATCCGGCAATATAGAGGCTAGTTGCCGGTCTAATAGCATCTTCACAAATCCTGTTTCGTACTACCCGTGTCAACAGGCGCCGGCGCGTTGACCGGTGTGGGTTTGACGGTTCCACTGTCCGCTTTATTCCCATTCTTATCTGCAACAGCGCTGGTTTTTTCTTCGACCTTAACATTTCCCGATGCGACTCTGTTCTCGACCTTGACATTCCCGGATGTGGCTCTGCTCTCGGGTTTTTTGTCGGCTTTCGCGGCGCCGTTACCAGGGGCGGCTGATTCAGTGTCGGCGCCAGCCCGGCTTCCATTCTCCTTCGGTTTGCTTTCCTGCTGAGGTTTGCTTTCCTGCTGAGGCTTGCTTTCCTGCTGAGGCTTGCTTTCCTGCTGAGGCTTGCTTTCCTGCTGAGGCTTGCTTTCCTGCTGAGGCTTGCTTTCCTGCTGAGGCTTG
>QNFD01000320.1 GCA_003645435.1 Gammaproteobacteria bacterium
CTTTCTCGGTGGGCACGGATTCCCTCAAAAAAAGCTCGATACACCGCGTGAGTTTTACGATTACGAGGCCAAGTATTTTGCAAATGACACAATTTACACCTGCCCCAGCGGTCTTGATGAGGCGATGGTCGGCAAAATTGATGAGCTCGTAGAAAAGACAGTCAAGATGACTGGCGTACGTCACTGGGGGCGGGTCGACCTGTTCGTAGACGAAAACAGCCAGCCCTGGATAATCGAGGTAAATACGGTACCTGGAATGACTGATCATAGCCTCGTACCAATGGCGGGCAAGCAGGCGGGGCTGGAAATGCCGGATCTGGTTTTAAAGATTTTGGAGTTAACCTTAGGGACGGAGGCCAGGCATGCCTAGTATTCGAAAAAAGGGGGCGCAGGCCAGTAAAAAAGGAAAGGTAAAAAGATCCGAACTAGCCTGGCGCAACAGTTATGGCTGGGTTCTGATGCTGTTGCTTTTGTCAGGCGGTATTGGATATCTGTCATACCAGGAAACCCTGTTACCGATCAAATCAATACAGCTGTCGGGCAGCTTTCAGAATATTGATGAAGATGAAGTGGCATCGAGCTTGCAGCAGTTTATCGGCGCGGGATTTTTCTCACTCGACATTACCCGCGTGCAGAAAACACTTGGCGACAAACCCTGGGTCGAGGTGGTTTCGATCCGGCGTATCTGGCCCGATCGACTCAGAATTATCATCGTTGAGAATAAGCCGGTCGCGCGCTGGGATAGTGATCACCTGATTAGCGACAAGGCGGTTGTTTTCCGGGCGCAAACCGAAGATTTTGCGCAGTTGCCGGAAGTCAACAGCGCCAGTGATTCAGCAAGCCAGATACTGCGCTTTTATTATGCGCTCGAGACCAGGTTCGGGACCTTGAATGAACAGATTGCAATGTTGCGCAAGGATAGTCGTGGTGCGCTCGATATTGAACTTGAAAATGGACTCAAAATCAAACTTGGGAGAGAAGATATCGAACGCAAGATTGACCGATTTGTTGCGATATACCCGCAACATATTTATCCCAGGCGAAATCAAATTCAACAGCTTGATTTACGCTATAGCAATGGATTTGCAGTTGCCTGGAAAATAGAAGCGCTACAGAGCAGGGACGAAGCAACCCTGTGGGGAAATAATAATGTCTAGAAAGGCTGCCAATAATCTAATCGTAGGGCTGGATATCGGTACTTCGAAAGTTGTTGCCATCGTTGGTGAAATAACCGTCGAAGGCGAAATAGAAATAATCGGCATTGGCACCCAGCCGTCGCGCGGACTGAAAAAGGGCGTGGTAGTTAATATTGAATCGACCGTGCAGTCGATTCAACGCGCTGTAGAAGAAGCGGAGCTGATGGCCGGATGCCAGATTCGTTCTGTTTATGCGGGCATTGCCGGTAGCCATATACGCAGTATCAATTCGCATGGCATTGTTGCTATCAAGGATAACGAGGTCACTTCGGCAGATGTCGCACGCGTCATTGATGCTGCAAAAGCGGTAGCGATTCCGGCCGATCAGCGCATATTACATGTTCTCCCACAGGAATTTATTATTGATAGTTCGGAAGGAATTCGAGACCCGATTAGCATGTCGGGAGTACGCCTGGAGGCAAAAGTACATCTCGTAACCGGCGCCATGAGCGCTGCCCAAAATATTATTAAATGTGTTCGACGATGCGGACTCGAGGTTGACGATATTATCCTTGAGCAGTTGGCTTCGAGCGCCGCGGTGTTAACCGAAGATGAAAAAGAACTGGGCGTATGCCTGGTCGACATCGGTGGTGGCACCACCGATATCGCTGTGTTTTCCGATGGTGCTATTCGACATACCGCGGTTATACCAATCGCCGGTGACCAGGTAACCAATGATATTGCGGTGGCGCTACGCACACCGACACAGTACGCGAATGATCTGAAGATCAAGTATGCCTGTGCGTTGCGACAGCTAGCCGCCGAAGACGAGACCATCGAAGTACCCAGCGTTGGCGATCGTGAACCCCGCAAGCTCGCTCGCCAGACCCTGGCCGAGGTTGTAGAGCCACGCTATGAAGAACTGCTCAGCCTGGTTCAATCCGAACTCAGGCGCAGCGGATTTGAAGAGATTTGTGCCGCGGGTGTGGTTTTAACCGGCGGTAGTTCGAAGATGGAGGGTGCAATAGAACTGGCGGAAGAAATATTCCATATGCCGGTTCGACTGGGCTATCCACAACATATATCGGGGCTGGTTGAAGTCGTTCGCAACCCGATACATTCCACGGGTGTTGGATTGTTGCTGTTTGGAAACAGGCAGCAATCCGGCTTGTCCAGCTACCATCTGGACGAAGATTCTGAAGCTGGTATTTGGGCCAGAATGAAAAGCTGGTTTCAGGGTAATTTTTAGCAACAGTAAATGTAATAGCAAGAGGAGATATCAAAATGTTTGAACTAATGGATTCACATTCCAAAGAACCGGTGATCAAGGTTATCGGGGTCGGCGGCGGTGGCGGAAATGCCATACAACACATGGTGTCGGCAGGCATCGAAGGGGTTGAATATATCTGTGTTAACACCGATATACAGGCGCTTAAGAAAATGGATGTACGGGCAACAATGCAAATTGGCTCTAGCATCACCAAGGGCCTCGGCGCGGGAGCTGATCCGGGCATAGGCCGACAGGCGGCGCTGGAAGATCGAGAGCGTATCCAGGAGGCAATAGAAGGCGCTAATATGCTTTTCGTCACCGCCGGCATGGGTGGTGGTACCGGGACCGGTGCGGCGCCGATCATCGCGCAAGTTGCCAAGGAAATGGGAATTTTAACGGTCGCGGTGGTTACCAAGCCATTCGGATTTGAACGCAGCAAGCGCATGCAGCAGGCCGAAGACGGCATTAAGGAGCTCTCGAGCGTGGTGGATTCTCTGATCACGATACCGAATGACAAGTTGATGCCGGTTCTGGGTAAAGATACTTCGTTGCTGGAAGTCTTTATGAAAGCCAATGACGTTCTCAAGGGCGCGGTTCAGGGCATAGCTGAACTGATTACCTGTCCTGGTTTGATCAATGTCGATTTTGCCGATGTACGCACCGTAATGTCTGAAATGGGCATGGCGATGATGGGGACGGGTACGGCTACAGGTGAAAACCGTGCTCGTGAAGCGGCAACTGCTGCTATTTCATCGCCGCTGCTTGAGGATGTCAATATATCGGGCGCCCAGGGTATCCTCGTAAACGTTACCGCGGGACTCGATCTTGCAATTGGCGAACTCGACGATGTCGGCACCGCAATTACGGAATTTGCATCGCCCGATGCGAACGTCGTGGTTGGTACCGTGATTGACTCAAATATGCAAGATGGTGAGTTGCGAGTCACCATGGTAGCGACAGGCCTCGGAAAAGATTCATTGGTAAGCGAGCCACTGATAGCTGCTATCAAGCCCGAAAAGAACGGTGAAATCGACTATAAAAAGCTCGACAGACCGACGGCAATTCGCCAAAAGGTCATGGGTGATACCGTCGAAGTAGGCGATGACAAGGAAAGCATGGAGTATCTGGAGATACCCGCTTTTCTTCGTCGCCAGAACGACTAGTACCAGACCCTCTTGCTGACAGGCGGTTCAGGGAAGAACCGCGGTGTTGTCGTCGCTGTTAGTTAATTATTGATTCGAAATTTTTGACTTTATCCACTGATCGACGGATAAAAACCCGCCCCCGTAAATAATATTGGTCAGTAGCATCGAACCCCACATGTAGTGCCAGACTAAGCCAGCACCTTTGGCCAGTGTCGCGTAATAAGACACCACTGCCATAATATTCACTATCGACAGTGCGATTGCGGTAAAGCGGGTTCCAAGCCCCGCGATTA
>QNFD01000321.1 GCA_003645435.1 Gammaproteobacteria bacterium
CTTCAGCAACCGATTTTTCCGAACGCACCGCGTCGACCATGCTGGTTTGACGAGCATCGATCTTTTCGGCCAGGTCGATTACCTGGCTGATTTTTTCCGCCGCAATAAAGACGCTGCCACAACGGTCTGCAATCACATAATCGTCTTCGTGAACGGTAACGCCTGCTATTTGAACGGGACACCCCGAGTCGATTTGAATCACCCGGTTGCGAGCACTGATCATGGTGATGCCACGACCATACAATGGGTAGTTGATCGATTCACTGCCTTCGATGTCGCGACTAAAACCATCGATGATAGTGCCCTGGATATTCTTCTGTTTTGCGGCGTTGGCGAGGATGTCACCCCAACAGGAAACTCCTTCGATTCCACCGGAGATCACGAGTACCCGATCGTCACTGGCCACGGCATCAATAACCGGAGAAATGAGGTGTATGGCTGGCTTAGAATCTTGTTTTGGCCCTAGTTTTACCGTACTGGCGCGCCCCACGATCCTCGGACAGTTCCACAGTGGGCGTAATCCAAATGTTGCGCCTTCCAGCTCCAGAAAATCTAAAGCGTCAGAGATGGTGTTGGTATCGAGGGCCCCGAGGCGCTCGAGCAATGCTGTGTTTTCTGTCATGGCAATTTTCGTCAAAAAATATGTAGTTCTATTATTGAAGTAAATCACTGATATGTAAAATCGTATATAATTATGCCTGTGATACGAAAATAGTATTAAATGCGGACGGGTTTGATCGGTCTGCAGAATCAAGATCAGTACGACATAAAGGTACCAGAGGATATGAGCGCAATTAATTTCAGATTGATTAAACAGCTATGGATGTTCCAGGCAGTCGCCGAAGAGCTGCATTTCGGCAGAGCGGCAACACGTCTTGGCATGTCACAACCCCCGTTGACCGAACAAATCAAGGTATTAGAGCAAGCCCTCAAGGTAATCCTTTTTGAGCGATCTCGGCGGGGAACCAGGCTAACACCGGCGGGTGCAGCGATATTGCCCGCAGTAAAACAGTTTGCCTATCATGTGGAAAGCCTGGAAAAAGTAGTGCGGGAGGTGGCTCGCGGGCAAACAGCTGTTCTGCAGGTTGGTGCAATTACCTCAGCCATGCTGGAAACCGTTCCGCCACTGCTAGATAAGCTTAAGCAGCGTTATCCAGAATTAACTGTCTATATACGAGAAATCGATAGCGTTGAGGCCATCCCAGCGCTTGAAAAAGGCGAATTGGACCTGGCGTTTGTGCGACTTGATGGAGAGACAAAATCCGGCATCGAAACGCTCAGTTTAGCGAAGGATCGGCTTGCGGTAGCATTGCCGAGAGATCATGAATTGAATAATCAACCTCAAGTCTCAATTGCCGCGCTGGAACCCGAGCAGTTTGTGATGTCGTCCCGACAGGTCAGTCCAGCTTATTTCGACATGCTGGTGTCAGTATGCAGAAGACATGGTTTCAGCCCGAGAGTGTTGTATGAAGTAAGGTCTATTTCCTCCCAGATAGCCTATGTCGGTTGTGGACAGGGTGTGGCCCTGGTGCCAAGCGGCATGGCTAAGCTGGCCCCGGATAATGTTCTCGTTAAACCTTTAAAGGAAGAAATTATGGTTGTCACGTCAGCAATGGCCTGGAATAGTCATAGACATCACCCAATGATTCACATAGTGAAAGAACTCTTAGCCGATTCTGTCAAGTTGACCAACGATGGGAAAATAGGGGCGTGCTCATAGGCACGTTCCTGTTACCCTGCTGATTTCTTAACGACTGCTTTGGAGAAATCACTGCCTACAGTAGGAGGTAAAACTCAAATTTCAATAACTCGTTCTACATATCCAGGCAATATTGCCAAAGCCGACGTTCGTTAGAGAGCACGTCGTGATATCCAGTTTTTAGCATCAGTAAATCCAATTTTTAGATCAAACATGACAGTTTCAATTCCTACTTCACGAGATGCGATTACATTTTTTTCTCGATCGTCAACGAATAAAATATCTTCAACCTTGTAACCACTGGAATGGATCAAGATTTCATAAATTTCTTTATCGGGTTTTCGAACACCAACGTCACCACTGATGATTGATCCATTCAAGAATTTATCTATACCAAGGTTTTTTCGAAGTTTATCTGACCAACGACCAACATCATTCGATAAACACCATACAGATATGCTATTACCCTTTGCCTGGGACAAGAGTTCTGTGATGCCAGGATTTAATGAGTGACGGGATAGAAATTCATCCTCTAACTCTGATGCCACATCTACCTGACTCCAAAATTCATCGGCGCTAATTTTCCCCAGGCTTGCTTCCAAATATGCTGATTGAATGACTTCCTCATCAGTTGACCCGGATTTCTCGGCAATAAATGGAATGAGCAATTCAGCAACATCGTCGGCTGATTTAAATATCACGCCCATTGCATCAAGTACTAGACAACACATGGTGCTCTCTAAAGTAAATTTATAAGGTCGCTGACCTTATAACAATTATTATCGAGCTTTACAACAGTATCGGCCAGGAGCAGACATTCAGAATTGAACTGTATCAGGCTTGCCTTTTAGATTTAAGATTCATCATCAACCTCAATGTGTGCAGGTGGGTGTATAGCCGTCAGTCAGGTGGTTTACGGAATAATAGTGAGAAGCGATCTGAATTTTTTTCGAGACTCTTACGGTCTACCTCATAACGCAATTCATCATCAGGCCTATGAAAAATATCTGAGTAATCGATGAAATCGAATCCTGCAGCTTGCACCTGCAAAATAACTACCACAGGGTCGGCGCGGCGTCGGTTTTCGAAATATATCGGCTCCATATGACGGCGGGTGTGATCTATGATGCAGTAGTAACCGCCCGGTTTTAAGGCACGGTAAGTCTCTTCATTCAGACGCTTAGCCCCTTCTTCACTGAGGTTATGGTATTCACGTATGCTCAGTGCCAGATCTGCATTATCAACATCGTAGACAATATTACCTATATTGAATTTCTGCTTCTCCGAATTCCAGGAAATGTCGATAGGATTTTTTTCGACTGCGGACATAAAGTCTTGTGCGAGTAAAGTATCGAGACCATTCATCCAGGAGTCCTTGTAGGCGATAAGGAGCCGACCTTTTTCACGGAGCACCGGACCAAGGATCTCTGTATACCAACCCGCCCCCGGTCCAAACTCGATCACCGTCATGTCATCTCGCAAACGGCAAAAGTCCATCGCCGCCACCGGATCTCGATTTTCATCTCGATCCTGGTTTTCGATGCCGCGGTGATTCATTACCAGTGCGGCTTCAAGTTTGTCCCTGGTTAGGTCGAAGTCTGCAGCAAAAGAAGGTGCGCAGGCTAGCGCATACAGCATTGAGTATTTCAAAACTCTCAAAAGCGAATTAGTCAATTCAAGCCCCCTAAGTTGGTTGTTAGTACCCCTTTTATAAACGCTATGTTACTCGCATATTAATCCTGGACGATCGATTGTCTTTATGTCTATTGGGTCGCTATAAAAGAAGAATATACTCATTTACGTCAGTATCGATTGGCTATATTGGCTCAGCGTGGAATCATCGTCAGTGGAGAATCCATTCGACTGTGGGGTAATAAATTTGGATCTAAATATGCCGCCAGGTTGCTAAAAAAGCATCAGGGTTATGGCGATACATTTTTCAATTGTAAGTGGTGGGCCCAGGAGGACTTGCATGGTGCCCTGTGGGTAAAGCTCCGACCAATGGATTATGAGATTACCTCGCCGTGATGGGAACTCCATGGATTACCAGGGTGTAAGCCGTTTATCAATCTTACCCTTACCAGTTTCGTTACCAGTCGGAGCCTGATTCGTACC
>QNFD01000322.1 GCA_003645435.1 Gammaproteobacteria bacterium
CGCTCAGGGGCCTGTACTGACCGCCGGTTTCACCCGCATGGACCGGTTTCAGGTCATCGGCAAGAGCTGCTTTGCGCAGGGCTATCTTGGCTTGTCTGCCACCAGAACGTCTTGCCATAATCGAATTACCTCAAGTTTAATCGGTATTACTTGTCCGATATTGCGAGAATGTCATTCTGTGCGCACAAAAAGATGGATACAAACGATTATTTTTTATAGTATGCATTAGATAAAGTAATGAATAGGCACGATTATATGGCCCGACAATTGCCGCCGCTGAATAGTTTAAAAACCTTTGAGGCGGCAGGTCGCCTGCTTAGTTTTACGCGCGCAGCGGATGAGCTCAATGTGACCCAGGCTGCGGTCAGCCACCAGATTAAGCTAATCGAAGAATATCTTGGCGTCTCTCTATTTAACCGATACCCGCGCCGGCTTTCATTGACTTTACAGGGTAAAACTTTATTGCCCGAGGTGATCGAGGCATTTGATCGTGTATCCTCGGCGATTAGTTCGGTTCGGCAGGATGCGCCGAGTCGAATGCTGAACGTACGATTGACGCCTTCTTTTGCGGCGAAGTGGCTTTCACCCCGACTAAAGTATTTCTGGTTGCAATACCCGGAAATCGATCTCTGCATGTTCCATGCGAATCCTGCGGTAGATTTCGCTCGCGAAGATATTGATATCGCCGTGACCTATGGCAAGGGTGACTGGCCGGGCGTGGTCGCCGAGCCGTTGTTAAGCCTCGATTACTTTCCAGTCTGCCCGCCATCTTTCATGAGCAATGACAAACCGCTCGACGATATCAATAATCTGCATTATTACACCCTGTTGCACGATACTAATTACGAATGCTGGACCGACTGGCTAAAACTGGCGGAATTAGACGGCATTAATACGCGTAAGGGCACGATCATCGACGATACCAACGTATTAATCCAGGCCGCATTAGACGGGCAGGGGGTTGCGCTCGGCTCAACCACCTTTGTGCAGGACTATCTGGATTCGGGCAGGCTGATAAAGCCTTTTGATATTACCCTGAGAAATGAATTTGCCTATTATATTGTTTGTCCAGCCGATCACTTGAAGAACCCGGCGGTTAAGGCCTTCAAGGACTGGATGATCGAACTCGCCCACGAAAACTTGGCATAGTGTTTTTGGTCGATGCGGGTATGATTTGCAGAATTTCTAAATAATCGCATCGCTAATGGAAACCTCTACCAACCAACTTCGTTTACGAAACCGTGAATTGCGTTCGAAGCTTAACCGGGAACAACTTGACAAGGCTGCGGCCGCGGTTTGTGATCGTATTTGTGCACTGGTTGAATATCAGCAGGCACAGAAGATTGCGGTTTATTTCGCGGTCAACGGCGAAATTGGACTGACGCCGTTGATCGACCAGGCGCTGGCGCAGCGTAAACAGATTTATCTACCCAATCTCGACCAGAAAGCATTGCGCTTTTCGCCATATGACCATGCACAAAAAATGCGCATCAACCGGTTCAAACTGCCTGAACCCGATGTCGCCGACGATGAAATGCTGGAGGCGGGTGAGCTCGATCTGGTGCTGGTGCCGCTGGTGGTATTTGATTCAGATCGCAATCGTATCGGTATGGGCGGCGGCTTTTATGACCGCAGTTTTGCGTTTCGTAAAGAGCCGGATAGCCACAGGCCGCAATTAATCGGCGTCGCGCATGAATTGCAGAAAGTGGCGCAGCTGGTGCCGGAAGACTGGGATGTACGGCTCGACATGGTAGTCACCGACCAGGCTACTTACCTCTAGAAATCGAATTTTTGCGCCTGGTAGAGCTTTGCCGCGGCTTCCCATACTTTTCCTACCTTGCCGTCACCAACCGGATTACCGTCGAGTTTGATCACGGGTGCTAGTTCCTTGCTGGAACTGGCAATCCAGATCTCGTCGGCGTTGCGTACTTCATCCATCGTGATAACCCGTTCTTCGACCGGGATTGAACCATCTTCACGCAGTACCTTGAGTGCCAGTGCACGCGTAATGCCGGGTAGAATCTGGCTATCCAGTGGCGGGGTTGCGACAACACCATCTTTAACTACGAAGGCGTTACAGGCGCCGCACTCGGTTAACTCATCATTGTCATTGTAGAGTATTACTTCGCCGTCACCCTTTTCGTGACTTTGTTGAAAGTGCATGACATTGCCGAGTAACGCTATCGACTTGATATTGCAGCGATGCCAGCGTAAATCATGTGTTGTCGAACAGGTATAGGGCTTGACCGTATTGCGATCAGGCACGGGCGGTTCGGGAATTTCGAATGTATAGGCGAATACCGTCGGTTCGATATCTGTCGGATAAGCGTGATGTCGCTTAGTGTCGGCGCCACGGGTCACGTGCAGATAAATGCCCAGGTTGCCATTGCCATTCTTTTCACAAAGCGTAGTGCATAGCTCACGCCATTCATCGTCACTCCAGTTGAGTTTGATTTCAACGGCGTTAAGACCGTCGTTCATGCGAGCGATATGCGGACCAAAGCCGACGGTTTTTCCATGGTAGGAAGGAATCACCTCGTAGATGCCGTCGCCGAATAAAAAACCGCGATCGAGTGGCGATATTTTTACTTCTTCGATTGGCATGTAGGAATCATTCAGGAATGCAATGCTCATCTAAATATCTCAAAAAGTTAGTAAACAAGTGGAAAAAATCGACGCGTAGTTAATCAGAAACAGGGTGTGCACGGGTAGAGCCACATCGGACGGAATATTGTACCAATTAATCGAAAACCCTAATAGAGGAGTTAAACCCTAAAATCCACAAACCTCACGCAATTCGCGCAGTATCGATTCACCTTCGCTCACCGGTAAACCGTCTTCGGTTAACTGGTTGATGCGGGTGACGCCGTCGACACTGCCGAGTTCGGAGATGTACTTCAGAATGCCAAGCGGGTTTATCTCCTTGAGCAAATCACCGCCATGCCAGAGTGAGAGGAATGAAATGATGCCGTAGGCGCCCCAGTTGGAAACATCGGCAACGATGAGTTCATCGCAGCTTGTCGCCGCGGGCACGATATTCAGGTCTTTCAACGCATCGCTGACATTACCCATGCCGATCTCGTTACCGCCATCGCCGATGGCAATGGTTGGACAGTCGCTAAGGTTCATAAAGCTATCAAAGCAGGCAGTACGCGGGCTAATATTTTCGCCACGCATATTATAGTAACCACCATCGGCGGCCTGGCCGGGTCGTTCGATCGAAACAATCGCCTGTGGTTGAAACTTTTCCATCGCCTCGAGGGCTTCATGTTCGCGCTTATCGTGATCGCCAACACGAATTTCGTGAACCCGGTATTGCGTCGACAGCGCCGCGGAAAGCGGGCGTCCGCAGACGATAATCGGTGTCGCCCCGAGCGACTCCAGTGCGTCGTAAAGCGCAATGCTGCCAACCGGCCCATCGGTCTCAAAAGTATCGACGACTGGAAATCCGGTGCCGATAAATACATGGCCGTCACATTCGTGCAGAATTTGAGCGGCACGCAGGACATAGCCTGGTTGCAAATGGGGTTGCACGGTTTTCATACCGCGCAGATTTCGCGCAACCAGAATGTCTTCAATTTTCCGGCTCAATGCCAAGTTCGCAATTTGCTCTACCATGGTTGATGTCTCTACATTCATTAACACTTCACAACTTGCGTTCGTTCAAACCGCGACTTTTCCAGCCAGTGCAAATTATGCGCATACTCGGGGCTGATTGATTCGAATCGGATCGTTGCCCCGGGGCTTAATTGCGCCAGTTTCGCGGTGTCGAGCGGGATAACCGAGCCTATTTTGGGGTAACCGCCTA
>QNFD01000323.1 GCA_003645435.1 Gammaproteobacteria bacterium
AATATTGGTGAGTAGCATTGAACCCCACATATAGTGCCAGACTAACCCAGCGCCTTTGGCCAGTGTCGCGTAATAAGACACCACTGCCATAATATTCACTATCGACAGTGCGATTGCGGTAAAGCGGGCCCCAAGCCCTGCGATTAGAAATATTGGAAATACCAGTTCACCAAAAGTTGCCAGATAGGCGGCGAGTTCGAACGGTAAAAACGGGACTGCATATTCGTATTCAAATAGTGTCAGTGTTAGATCCCAGTCGTTGATTTTGAACAGACCGGCTTTTAAAAATACCCAGGCGACATACCATCGAAAATATAAAAGTAATAACGGTGAACCGAATTTTGTGAGTGTTTCACTTGTTGATTGCACAGGCGCTACAAGCTTTTCCACTAATCCCATATTTGAATCCCCTAAGAATGATTATCGTTATAATGCGGTAACCGCTTTGAGTAAGGTAACCAGATAAAGTTCAGTTACCGGTAAAGGGGTTGAAACTTTATAGCAAAGCTATGCGCTCGGCCTGGGATTTCAGGCTTGCCAACGCCGAATCTGCTTCAGCCAGTTTTTCTTTTTCCTGGTCAACAATCTTTACCGGCGCCCTCGCGATAAAATTCTCATTGTTGAGCTTGGCTTCCAGGCGCTGCTTCTCCTGTTCGAGTTTAACGATACTTTTCTGCAGTCGTACGAGTTCGGCTTCCTTGTCGATAAGGCCGGCCAGGGGTATCAATAATTTCATCTCACCAACCAGTGAAATAGCTGATTCGGGCGCCAGTTCCTGGGCTTCCAGCCAGCTAATCGATTCGAGTCTTGCCAGCGATACCAGCAACTGTTTGTTGTCGTCGATTCTCTGGTTGTCGAGGCTACTGCCGTTCTGGCACAGCACCGGCAGCGGCTGACCGGGCTTAATATCCATTTCGGAACGTATTTGACGGATACCCATAATGAATTGCTTAACCCAATCTAGTTCCTCAATAGCGTTGTTATCGATTAGCTTTTCATCGGCCTGGGGGTAGCGGCAGAGCATGATTGTATCGCCGGTTACATTGGCCAGTGGAGCAACTCGCTGCCATAGTTCCTCGGTGATGTACGGCATAATCGGGTGTAGTAGGCGCAGTATCGATTCCAATACGGTAACCAGGGTATGCCTGGCACCGCTCTTTTGCGCGGCGCTATAGCTATCCGAATAGAGAACTGGTTTCGACAATTCGATATACCAGTCACAGTAATCGTTCCAGACGAACTCGTATAAATCGCGTGATACAAGGTCGAATCGATAAGTCTCGATATGCTGGACGATTTCTAATTCGACCTGTTGCAATCGCGCGATAATCCAGCGATCTGCTAGTGAAAGATCGCTCGCGCTGAAATCCTGTCCCTCGGTATTTTGTAAAACATAGCGTGTGGCATTCCATAATTTATTGCAAAAGTTACGATAACCCTCGATTCGGCCAAGGTCGAAACGAATATCTCTACCGGTGGTAGCGAGTGAGGTAAAGGTAAATCGTAAAGCATCGGTACCGAATGACTGAATGCCATCGGGGAAGTGTTTTTGGGTTGCCGCGATAATGGCAGGCGCCATCTCGGGTTGCATGAGTCCGGTGGTGCGTTTGCTGATCAGGTCTTCCAGGCTAATGCCGTCGATGAGGTCGAGCGGGTCGAGTATGTTGCCCTTCGATTTCGACATCTTATTACCCTCGGCGTCGCGCACCAGGCCGTGAATATAAACTTCACGGAACGGCACCTCGTCCATAAACTTGAGGCCGAACATGATCATGCGGGCGACCCAGAAAAATATGATATCGAAACCGGTAACCAGAACACTGGTCGGATAAAAGCTTTTTAACGCGGGATCGTCTTTTGCGGGCCAGCCGAGAGTGCTGAAAGGCCACAGCGCCGAAGAAAACCAGGTATCGAGTACATCTTCGTCCTGGTTGAGTGGCAGATCCTCGGCGAGTCCGTACTTCGCACGTGCAGCCTCGGCGCTATCGGCGACGTAGAACTTTCCGGCGGGATCGTACCAGGCGGGAATACGATGACCCCACCAGATCTGGCGCGAGATACACCAGTCCTGGATATTCTCCATCCAGTTGAAATAGGTTTTCGACCAGTTTTCCGGGATGAATTTGATGCGCCCGTCTTTAACCGCTTCTATCGCGGGTTTCGCCAATGGCCCGGCGCGTACAAACCACTGATCAGTGAGGTATGGTTCGATAACGGAATGACTTCGGTCTCCGCGCGGTACCACGAGCCTGTGGTCGGCTACTTTCTCCAGCAAACCCAATGCATCCAGATCCCTGACCACTGCCTTACGCGCAACATAACGATCCATACCCTGGTAGGCTGCGGGTGCCTGGTCGTTAATTTTTGCGTCAACCGTGAATATATTGATGAGCGGCAAATTATGTCGCGTACCAACCTCGTAGTCATTGAAATCGTGTGCCGGGGTAATTTTTACGCAGCCCGAACCAAATTCCGGGTCAACATACTCGTCCGCGATAATGGGGATTTTACGGCCGGCAAGCGGGAGTTCTACCAGTTTTCCCACTAGATGCGTGTAACGGCTGTCGTCGGGGTGCACCGCTACCGCCGAATCACCAAGCATGGTTTCGGGTCGCGTGGTAGCCACGATGAGAAAACTGTCTTCACCACAAACCGGATAACGCAGATGCCAGAGGTGGCCGTTTTCTTCTTCCGAAATGACTTCGAGATCGGATACCGCGGTGTGCAATACCGGATCCCAGTTTACCAGGCGCTTACCGCGGTAAATAAGGTCCTCGTCGTAGAGTTGAATAAATACTTTTTGTACCGCTGCCGACAGGCCTTCATCCATCGTGAAACGTTCACGACTCCAGTCCGGCGAAGCCCCCATACGACGCAATTGCTGGGTGATAGTGCCCCCAGACTCGGCTTTCCATCGCCATACCTGCTTGATGAACGCATCGCGTCCGAGGTCATGCCGGGTTTTGTTTTCAGCGCTTAGCTGACGCTCTACCACCATTTGGGTCGCAATGCCGGCGTGATCCATGCCTGGCTGCCACAGGGTATTGTCTCCTTTCATGCGATGGTAGCGAACCAGGCTGTCCATGATCGTATCCTGGAAAGCGTGTCCCATGTGCAGCCTTCCGGTCACATTCGGCGGTGGAATAACGATGCAATAAGGGTCGCCGCTACCCTGGGCCTTGAAGTATCCATTGTCTTCCCAGTGTTGATACCACTGTTGTTCTATTGCCTGCGGGTTATAGGTTTTATCCATTGCGATTGATGATAGTTATCGTGATGTCGGTAAAAAGTAGCGCGCGATTATACATTGAGATCGACCCGGATGTCATAGCCGAGCATCTTAATTTTTCCTGAAGGGCCTTCTATTACAGGGCCCGCTCCCCGCTCTATGTGCAAATGGGGCTAGTCTTCGAGGTATTCGTCTGTGTCAGTTGGTGGATTTGCGCCGGCCGCCTGAATCGCTATTTTGATTTCCTGCCATGCAAGCTCCATGTGCTCATCCAGGATTCGGCGAATTTCCTGTTCCAGTGCCGGGCTATCCTGTAGTGGTCCCGGCACTTTCTGCTTATCCAGTAAAGGGCTATGGCTTAGACCGAGTTCTGACAGTTTGATCTCGATTCCCTTTCCAATCAGTTCGGTCAATACCGGAATGTTAGTATCGTCTGCCATGGTTTACAGGTTGTGATGATTAAGCGGATAACCGCGTTCTTTATAGAAACTGTAGTGCTCTCGGGCCTGTTGCTTGTTGTCTTCAGTCACCAGTTCTATGACGCGTTCGAATTG
>QNFD01000324.1 GCA_003645435.1 Gammaproteobacteria bacterium
AGCAATACTTGAAGAAATCTGCCGGAGTGAGCATCAGCTTGCACTATTTGAACGCCTGCTCAATTTATTTTCATCTATCGCGGGTAGAAGCGTTTACTTCGACCTGTTGCATCAGAACAATGCCCTGCTGGTAAAACTGGTCGACCTGTTCGACAAGAGTGAATGGATAGCACAGGAAGTTGCCAGCTATCCAATGTTACTCGAGCATTTAATCGAGGCGGGTGATCCAGCCCATCGATTTGATCAAACACAACTGCAGCAAAACCTAGAGCTTCAACTCGATAATGTGGCTGATGACGTTGAACTGGAACTCGATGTCTTACGCCTGTTCAAACGGGAGCAAACCATCGTCATTGCAATTGCCGAACTTTCACAGGAAATAGGCACCGGCGAGGTTGGCTTATACCTGTCCGAGTTGGCCGAAATTGTATTGCAGGCTGTCTATCAACTCGCCAGTAAGACCATCCAAAAACAATACGGTCAGCCGCAGTACACCGACCAGGGTGTAGAACACGAGGCCGAATTTTCTATCATTGGATACGGCAAACTGGGCGGTCACGAACTGCACTACCAGTCTGACCTCGATATCATTTTCCTGCACAATTCCAAAGCAGAAAATCAGCTTAGCAGTGGACCCAAAAGCATCGACAACTCGATGTATTTTGCCCGCCTGGCACAGAAAATTATTTCGATGACCAGCGTTCTAACCGGCTCGGGAAAACTCTATGAGATCGACTCCCGCCTGCGGCCGGAAGGTTCTTCGGGACTTCTGGTATCTTCAATACAGTCATTCTATCAGTACCAGCTTAACAAGGCGTGGACCTGGGAACACCAGGCACTGATCAGGGCCCGCTATGTGGCGGGCAGTCCAGCGCTTCAATCCGAATTTGAAAGTCTGCGCCGTGAAATTATATGCAGGCCCCGCGACCCCCGGCAACTCCAGGAAGAAGTGGTAGAAATGCGCAATAAAATTTACCTGGCAAAGAAACCTGTCGAAGGCGATCGCAAGAATATTAAGCAGTCTCGCGGTTGTATCGTCGATATCGAATTTATGGTGCAATACTGGACTTTGCTGCAGGCAAATAAATTTGCTTCAATCGCGTCATATTCTGATAATATCGGTTTGCTCAGCGAGTTGTTTCGGCTAGACCTTATTTCCAGTTCGCAGTTCCAATTGATCGATATTTATCGAACTTATCATCATTGGCTGCATAAAACTGTGCTACAAAATAAACCAGCTGAAATTGAATCCGAGATTATTGCCGCTGAGGTAAACCACGTTGTAAATTGCTGGAACGAGTGTTTCGGTTAAATATGCTGGAGAGAATCTAATGTCAATGGCCGATCGTGATGGTCTTATCTGGTTTGATGGTGAAATGGTTGCCTGGAGAGACGCGACCGTGCACGTATTAACCCACACGCTTCATTATGGAATGGGTTGCTTCGAGGGTGTGCGGGCCTATCATGCCGACCAGGGCACCGCGATTTTCGCCCTGCAGGCTCATACCAGGCGACTGATCGACTCCTGCAAGATCCTGGGGATGAAACTCCCCTATAGCGAACAACAGTTGATCGATGCGCAAATAGCCGCCATCCGCGAAAACAAGCTGGACAGCGCCTATATGCGCCCGATGTGTTTTTATGGTTCCGAGGGTATGGGTTTACGCGCAGACAATTTGAGTGTTCATTGTATAGTTGCCGCCTGGGAATGGGGCGCATACCTGGGACAGGAGGCGCTGGAAAAAGGCATTCGCATCAAGACATCGTCATTTACCCGCCATCATGTCAATATCGCGATGACCCGGGCCAAGGCGAATGGCCAGTATATTAATTCGATGATGGCACTGGGAGAAGCGATTAACGATGGCTATGACGAGGCTTTACTGCTGGACCCCGAAGGCTATGTCGCAGAAGGCAGCGGTGAAAATATTTTTGTGGTCAGGGATGGTGTTATTTATACTCCGGAGGTAACCTCGGCACTTAATGGCATTACGCGCGCTACTATTTTTACACTGGCAGCCGATGCCGGCATGGAGATTATCGAAAAGCGCATCACCCGCGATGAAATTTACATCGCCGATGAAGCCTTTTTTACAGGAACCGCGGCCGAGGTGACGCCGATCAGGGAGCTCGATAATCGCCCTATCGGTAACGGCACACGCGGACCGATTACCGAGCAATTGCAGACCGCGTATTTTGACCTGGTACACGGACGCAACGAAAAACACATAGATTTATTAACTTTCGTCAACTAAAGAACCGAGAATATGGTAAACCCCGACACAGCAGCGCATCAAGATGATTACGCCACCCCTAACGCAAAAAATGCGGTTGAAGTGAAGGCGGGTGATCTTCCGATACATTGTCCAATGGAAGGCTCGAGTTTGTGGAATTCACATCCCCGCGTTTATATACCGGTTGCGGAAAACGGCGGTGAATCCAGATGCCCCTATTGCGGCACTCTATTCAAGTTGTTATAACCAGATTACATCCATATAAACAGGCACAAAAAAAGGGAGCATAGCTCCCTTTTTTATTTTATACCTGACTGGTCTTTAAGCAGTTGCTTTTTCTTCCTCGGTGACGGCTTTCATACTGAGGCGGATTCGACCCTGTCGATCAACCTCCAGCACCTTAACCTTGACAACATCACCCTCGGATAACTTATCGCTGACATTTTCCACGCGCTCGTCGGAAATCTGGGAAATGTGTACGAGACCATCCTTACCGGGCAAGATATTAACAAAAGCACCGAAATCCATAATCTTGGCGACCTTGCCTTCGTAAATAGTACCCACTTCGACTTCTGCAATTACCATTTCGACACGTCGTCTGGCTTCATCACCCGCGGCTTTTTCAACCGAGGCGATTTTAACCATACCGTCGTCATCGATTTCGATGGTTGCACCGGTTTCTTCGGTAATCGCACGGATGGTCGAGCCACCCTTGCCGATCACATCGCGTATTTTTTCGGGGTTAATCTTGAAAGTAATCAGGCGTGGTGCGTATTCAGACATCTCTTCACGACCTTCGGTGATTACCTTGGCCATCTCACCGAGAATAGTCATGCGGCCTTCTTTGGCCTGTTCAAGCGCTTTACGCATGATTTCAGTAGTAATGCCGTCGATCTTGATATCCATCTGTAATGCCGTAATTCCCTCGGTGGTACCGGCAACTTTGAAGTCCATATCACCGAGATGATCTTCATCACCCAGAATATCGGATAGTACGGCGTAATCATCACCTTCCTTGATCAAACCCATGGCGATACCGGCGACAGGCGCTTTCAGGGGCACACCCGCGTCCATTAACGACAGGCTCGCACCGCAGACACTGGCCATCGACGAGGAACCGTTAGATTCGGTAATCTCTGAAACCACACGAATCACGTAAGGAAAGTCATCAATCGACGGCATCACGGCCATCACGCCGCGCTTGGCCAGACGCCCATGACCGATTTCGCGGCGCTTGGGAGTACCAACCCTGCCGGTTTCACCGACACTATATGGAGGAAAATTATAGTGCAGCATAAAATTCTCTTTACGCATGCCTTCGAGGGCGTCGATAAGCTGCGCATCGCGGCCGGTACCCAGTGTGGTTACCACGATCGCCTGGGTTTCACCCCGGGTGAACAGGGCCGAGCCGTGTGTTCTCGGCAATACACCGGTCCGAATAGCGATAGGGCGCACCGTTTTTGTGTCACGACCATCAATACGCGGTTCTCCGGCAATAATGCGGCTGCGTACCACATGCTTTTCTATTTTTGACAATGCACCACG
>QNFD01000325.1 GCA_003645435.1 Gammaproteobacteria bacterium
AAGCAAATTGTGGGGCCTAAGGGACGTCTGTTCAATCAGAAATTGCGTTCAGGCATCTTCTTCCTGGCACCGAATTTTGAATACCCAATGCACAATCATGCCGGTCTGGAGATTTACTATGTGCACTCAGGAGTCATGCATGTGCAAAATGGCGTTGATGCGGAGCCGCGACAGATAGGGCCTGGCGAGTATTCGGTAACGCCGTCCCAAGTTCCCCATGCACTATACATCGGCGATGCACCGGTGGTCATTCTTTACACCTGGACGGGCGACCTGGAATCGCCCATCTATTGGTGGGTTGAAGAGGAGGATGGTTCATGGACCAAGATAATCGCCAAGGACCTGGCTACCGCAGCGCGCCGTAATACAAAATAAGAAAGTAAGTAAATACATTGGTATATATATTTATCGCGTCATCATCACTTTAGTACCTTCCTGACGGTTGTCGGCAATTGGGATAATGAAAATTCTGAATTAAGTGACGGCTCCGTTTGGCGCATTGATTTTAGATTGTCGATTGAGCCAGTTAACGAACTGAAGGACTGGAGTCCGAAGCGTCCCCGGGCGCGTAACGATGTAGTAGCCACCAACATTTGTTTCTGAAAATAATTCAACTAGAAGACCCGCCTGGATATCTTTTTCTACAAAGCTGCGTGCGGTAAAGGTCAAACCATGACCACGTCTTACAGCGTCCATTATCAGGCTTCCCGGCATGTAGGTCATTCGCATCGGTTGACCCGGTGTTATCTTCTGACGTTCCATCCATTCGGCAGTATCGTTGCTGCCTACTTCCTGCAACCAGGGAAGGTCACAGAGTGCGGCCAGACTGCCAAGTGCTTTGCCGCGAACTAATTCGCGAGCACCAACAACGACCATGTCAGATTTTAACAGCGGGGTAACTACCATGCCGGGTACAACACCATCGCAATACCGGATAGCTACCTCGATGCCTCCAGGGGTCAGCTCCATAATATCGGCGGTTGGATTCAGCATGAGTCTGATCTCAGGGTGCTCGCGCTGAAATCCGGCAATTCTTGGCATCAGATAACTTACAGCAAAAGCTGGGGGCATGGTGACCTGGACTGCACGCTCGTGAGAAGCACGTGTTAAGGCTTCGACCCCATCGTGTATGGCGGTAAATCCAATCGCAAGGTCGTGTGCAAGAGATTTCCCCTCCGTAGTCAAGCCGATAACTTTTCCTTTTCTTTCAATTAAGATCAGACCGATTCTTTCCTCCAGAGCCTTGACCTGCTGGCTTACCGCGGCATGAGTAACATTGAGTGAGACTGCTGCTCGCGAAAAACTCATGGTTTCTGCCACTGCAGAAAAGGCTCGAAGGCTATTGAGAGTCGGAAACTCGGTCCAGTTCATATGTTAGATTTTCTTACAATACATTTAGTAAGTCTAAGTAGCGTAAATAGTTAAATTAGTCAACAATTGAGCTGTTCGACGTGACGGGTTTAATCGTAAGTTAGAATTTTTTATATTTTGTGGAGATGAAATACATGCAAAAAACTACACAGCATAATGAAGGGGGTTGCTTCTGTGGTGCGGTTCGCTATGCGCTCATAGGCCCACCCGACTGGTCATCACACTGTCATTGCCGTTCTTGCCAGAAGGCTGTGGGAGCGGCATTCGCAACCTGGGTTGGAGCCAAATCAGAGAATTTCAAAATCACCAAAGGTCAAATCACAACCTGCGCCTGGCCAGGTGTCGAGCGGGGATTTTGTGGTCAATGCGGCACCTCTCTGACATATGTTGCTGAAGAGGGATGGCCCGGGCAGGTGGGTATACTTGCGCCGACATTCGATGACCCTGGAATCGCGTCTCCCACTGCACATGTGAATGTTGAAGATCAGCTGCCGTGGGGGAAGCTTGATGATGGGCTACCCAGGCATGAGCAATTCTAATAGTTTAAATTGAAGCATTACCTATTTCACGATAAAGATATCTGAGAGACAAAAATAATGACTGTTTATTCGTATGCCTGTGCAGACTGTGAAGGTATGGAAGCCTGCCCTGGAAAAATCGCCGTTGAGACTGAAGAAGAGCTTTGGAAACTTGTGGAACTACACGCGTTGATTGCTCACGATGAGGATGCTAAGGGGTGGGATGAGGAGACCCGGTCTTACCTGAAAACACTAATTAAGACCTCGTGACTAAACTGGTAGGAACCTGGTGAGCGGGGAATTTTTGATGGGCCATCTTTAAGATATTGCATAACTGCTGAATTATAAGGAAATTGACTCGATAACTTATTATCGATTCATTGTTGAGCGTCTGTTCCTGGTCGAAAGCACCAGTTCCCCGTAGTACAATGAACGGCTGCTAATGGGAAAGCGACCATTCAGAAATTAAGCGTCAGGGCTACCAACGCCCCAAGACATCCGACATTCATCATTTTTCTCCGGTCAGGAGGTAATCAATGGGTAGGAGAAGTGAATACAAGCGGCACTAAGATAAACTGATGGAGACTCAAGCATTCTCACGCAGTACATAAACCGGGCTTGACCAGATCACGTGACCATCCTGCTGGATGATGCGCACGTAGATGGCGTTGTCCCTGTCATCGACGAGTGAGACCTGGCGTTCGATTTCAACACTGCGATGCGTATTTTCATCGGGTAGTCGAAACACTCGAATTCTTCTGCCGAGTCCGCCAGCCTCGAAAACAGTATCCTCGTAACCGATATCACTAATCGCAATTTCAGCTTTGACCAGTTCTGTATCGATGTTTAAGATGCCGGACTCCCGATCTGCCAGGCTTGCATAAAAACCGCCGTGTCCGCCGGTGGTCAACGCGCTCCATTCCAGTTTACCCGGTCCGGTTAGTTCAAATTTCCTGTCGATGTTGTAACGATTGATTGCTTCAACATGTTCAAATGAATTATCGGTCAGTGTGGCGTTGCCGTCCCATATTGTTTCTCGACCCCGACCCCGGTATTCGGACCCTTCCCAGACAACACAAATGCGTCGGCCCAGTTCGATTTCGTAGTAAGGCCGGATAGTTTCCAGTGTTTGCAGGCCATTGCGAATATCGATTCGTTCTATCGGTGCCGATCCAGTCGCTTTAATATGAAGCCTGAGCTGATCGTCGCTGGAGCTCAGAATGTCACCCATCATAGCGCTGCCTGTGCTGGTACTAGTGGTTTCGCCCAGGTTAGGATCAGTCTCGAACAGGACGGCATCGTGATCAAAAAATACATTAACGTCGAGAATCATACGGCA
This sequence comes from Gammaproteobacteria bacterium, assembly GCA_003645435.1. Next base: position 3,229 of record QNFD01000325.1, read on the forward strand.
TCCGGTGGTGCCGTAGTGATGTCGTTTGCGAATACTATGCGCCAGCGCTTCACGGGTCAGTTCGGTCGCCAGCATGCAGGTCAAACCACCATAAGAGCCAAACTTGGTTGCTCCCGGATGACTGGCGCCGGGACGACCCTTGTGGCCGTCTGAATTGGAAACGATGCCGACGCGGTAGCCTTTCTCGAGTGCATCTTCTATTAGCCATTCAAAGCTACCCCAGGCTGAATGGACTTCGACCGAGGTTTCGAGGCGTTCATCGTGGGCGATTTTTACATCGGCATAACGACCGCCGATATGCGCAAAGACCACGCAATCGCGGTCCTGCAAGCGTGAAAACAGATCGCGGGCTGAACTGGCATCACTATCGATATCCGAGAGATCGTCCACCAGCGCATGCGAGGAACGATGAATTGGCTGGCCTTCCTCCAGGTAGAGTACATTTCGGTCACCGCCGAGACCGGTGTTGCCCGACCATTCGTAACCTGGGAAGGCGATGAAGCGCTGGTCCTGGTTAAACTCGCGCGTGAGATCATTCAAGTG
>QNFD01000326.1 GCA_003645435.1 Gammaproteobacteria bacterium
GTTAGAGTTATTCCAGCAACTGCAGCAAAACTTGTCCACCGTTTTACCCCATAACTACGACCTGTCTGCCAGTAATGCGCGCGAACCCGATCTGCAGGCACTCGAACAGCTGAGTGACATTGCCGGCAAGACCACTTCGTTTTTGCCCGAGGTAGTTTTTTTCAGGTTAACCGATTCGAAAGCCAACGAGCATTTCTACACGCTGATTCACAACAGGGGATTTTCCAATGTTACATCAGTGTTCAGCGATACAAAAAACCGTCTGCCCGGTGAGGACAACCTTACCCTGGTAAATGGTTTTCTTGGCGCCTATCCAAATGCATTCTGGGATATCCGCTCGGATGAGTTGAATGACCTGGTAAGTCGTATCAGCACGCTTGCCTCCGAAGCGGATTACAAGGAACTAATAGATCTCTACGGGGTGCGACGTACCTCGGCGCAGTTTTGGCCATTTAGTGACCGGCTTCAAGAAGAGTTTCAAAAAACAGCTGGGGTAGAAGCCGGCCTGTTCGATTTAAATCGACTGGAGAATCGGTAACCGTGATGAAATCTTTTACTTCTCAGATGATGGCGACCGGACATGGAGACTTTGTCTGATTCAGGTGGCGCACAGTAATACTAATCGGCCCGAGGAGTCCCGGGGAGCCATTTCTCCACTATACTTCTAGCCATTATGGTTTCAACGCTTCCCATTAAACAGTTTCGTTTTTTCCTGCTATTCATATTTTCTGCACTGGTAATCACCGGCCTGATGCCATCCGCGGTTGGTGCCGAGGGTGTCGATGTCGTTATCTTTACCGGTTTACGCGGCGGCGGCGAGTTTGAAGACGAATTAACCGGGGCGGAGCTAAAACTCAAGGAAGCACAAACCTTGGGCATAGTCATCGACATACCAACCAAAAAGGGTACCTATTGGGAGTTTTACTACAGCCGACAACCAACTAAAATCACAACGAATGAGCCCTTTTCTTCCGGTTCCCTGTTCGATGTCGATGTCGATTACCTCCACTTTGGCGGTAAAACCTACATTAACAGGGAAAACGGTACTTTCCTGGTCGGCACTATCGGCGCCACACATTTCAATCCGAAAACCGCAGGACTCGATAGCGAAACAAAATTTTCGCTTGGACTCGGTACCGGGATCGAATTCGGCGGTGATAGTAACATTGGATTAAGACTCGAAGGACGCGCCTTTGGTACCTTCCTCGATAGTAGCGGCGCAATATTCTGCGGCGGCTCCGCTGGTGGTTGCACGATTATCACGACTAGCAGTGTGTTCTGGCAACTCGAACTGAATGTCGGTCTTGTATTCAGATTTTAATAAGCCCTTATCTGATTAAATCCCTGCAATTTTGAGATACAATCATTGCCTGCCGAGCAGACAACAATTGAATGATTAAATTTCAGATTAACAAGATTATATTTTTGCTGTTTGTCCTTGGACAAATGGCAGGCTGCGCAACGATATCTTTTGATCAGCCGAAGTCCTCCAGTCATTCCTTCGACAATGTCCTGGATACCTCGATCGGCAAAGACGTCGACGAGTGGGTAAGCGAGCACGGAGGTGCCTCCGGGTTTTATCCACTGCTTGAGGGAATGGACGCTCTCGGTGTGCGGTTGCGTCTCGCCGAGCGAGCCGAAAAAAGTCTCGACCTGCAATACTTTTTGATGAAAGACGATACCGCAGGGGTCGTTATGGCAAAGGCCCTTCTCAAGGCGGCGGATCGCGGGGTTCGAGTTCGTTTCCTGCTCGACGATGTATTTACCACTGCTCCGGACCGGATATTGATGCTTCTAAACCAACATCCCCAAATACAAATTCGAATGTTTAACCCTGTTTCCCGGAGTGGTTCTGGGTCACTCAATTTTCTCGGTGACTTCAAGCGCGCCAACCGGCGCATGCACAATAAATCATTTACCGCGGATAATTCAATAAGCGTGATCGGCGGACGCAACATCGCCGATGAATACTTCCAACTTAAGGATGATTCCCTGTTCATTGACCTCGATATTGTCGCTGTCGGTCCTGTCGTACCCGAAATTTCAGATTCTTTTGATGACTTCTGGAATCACTCACACGCGGTTCCACTGGAACAGTTCGTTATAAATAAAAACAATGAACAACTGGAAGACTTCCGAATCGAAGTGGGCGAAGAGCTAAAAAATATTTATGACACCGTCTACAGCCAGGCGCTGCAAAGCCACCTGCTGCAGGATTTAATTTCCGATCGTCTGCAACTTTTTCCAGCCGAGGCCAGGGTACTTTCCGATACTCCGGAGAAATTAACTAGCAGTATCAGTACAGAACAGATGCGACTGGCAGCGGAGTTACTTCAGGCGATACATATGGCGGACGAGGAGATTCTATTTATCACTCCCTATTACGTACCGGGAAAACGAGGGGTAGAGTTCGTGCGTGGACTTGTTAATCACGGCGCACGAGTCGTTGTAGTGACTAACTCACTGGCATCAAACAACCACGTTGCGGTGCATTCGGGCTACGCTCGATACCGTCGTGATGTTATTGAAGCCGGTGTAGAACTCTACGAAGCTAGAGCTAATGCAGGCCCGGTAAAACAGGGGCAAACAGAGGCCAGTCAAAACCTGACCCTGCATACTAAGACTATTTTACTTGACCGCCGGCAAGTATTTATCGGTTCACTGAATATCGACCCCCGATCAATCGAAATTAATTCCGAAATGGGTTTGTTAATCGATTCAGAAGACATGGTTGGTAAAATGGCTGAAGCTATCGATAAAGCTATTGCCGAAATGACCTACCGAGTTGACATCAACGAACATGGAGAACTGGAGTGGCGGGCCACCATCGATGATAAGGAAGTTGTTGAAACCAAAGAACCACTAACCAGCTGGTGGCTCCGTACCAAGGCATGGTTTTTTAAGATCGCGCCTGAGAGTCAATTATGATAGCCAGATCCACCGATGCCATATCCGGTCGGCTATCGCTGCGCAAGAAAGAGATCAGTCGCCAATGGCACTTACTTAAGTTTTTAGAATTCGTCATTGCGGCCTCCGAGCCGCAATCCAACGCCCTATGGATGCCGGCGGTCCGACGCTTCGGACAAGCCCGGGATGACGACGATTTTGGCCTTAAGTAAGTGCCATTGAGATCAGTCGTATTTTATAGAAAGCCTGTTTGTAAAATCTGGGCAATAACTTTTTCAGCCAGTTCAGCGATCAACTCATCGACGTCGGTGGGATTGAATGTTTCCGTTTTTCCGGTCCATACCAGTTGTTCGCCTTTCACCACATACAGATTGGTTTCCAGATGTACCACTGTGTCCAGGGTAGTATAGCTATCATAGGTTGGTCGATACTCCCCGACATAGGCATAAAATTCATCGTAGCGGGTACCTTCCGCCTGAGCCTGCACATGACGATCCTCCTTGGTTACCTTTACCGCGCGCAACACGATGACGCCATCGATGCTACTCCCTGTGATTGCTGCCTTGACAGTTTCTTTGTCCAGGGATTCATAATCGGGTAATAGCGTGTAACTGGCCTTTGCCTGGATTTTACGATTGGTCAATTCAAGCAAAAATCCATTTTCAAACAACCGTCGCGAGTCAATTGATTGATTCAGGCTAAGTACCAGGATATTTTTCAGTTTGCCGTTGAACTCGGGATCTATCCATTGATCGACCACCTTGGATGAACTGCCGGCGCAGGCCGTCAAAAAGGCGATACTCAGAGCCACAAGGGCATAAATAAACTTTATCTTCATTCTGTCTTTACACAGTAAACTCA
>QNFD01000327.1 GCA_003645435.1 Gammaproteobacteria bacterium
CCTCAAGATCAGTCGTCGCCGGTTTGTTGGGCGGCCATTTTAAGAATCCAGCTGCGAAAAGCAGCGATGGGCGCATAGTCAGATTTATCAACCGGTGTAATCAGGTGGTAACCCGCATCGCTTTGTAAAGGCTTATCGACAATAACCACCAGTTCACCCCGGTCAAGCTCGCTCTGGATAAGGAATTTGGGCAACAGCGCCACTCCCAGTCCGCCCACCGCGGCCTGAGCGATAATTGAAATCTGCTCAAATAACATGCCCTGCCCTTTTCGCAACTCCAGCCCACTGGACTGAAACCAGTTCTTCCATGCATCGGGCCGAGTCGCCAGGTGCAGCAACGGCAGTTGCACGAGGTCCCCGGGATTTTCCAGGGGGTGTTGGTTGAGGAATTCCGGTGAACAGACCGGCACTGATTTTTCGCTCATCAAAAACGAACTATCGGTGCCGGGCCAATCCGGTAACCCATAGTGAATAGCCGCATGCAGGTCTTCGCGCTGAAAGTCGAACGGTGAAAGTTTCGAGACGAAATTGACCGTGATGTCGGGATTTTCGTTCAGGAACAAGGGGAACCGGGGCATCAGCCAGCGCGTACCAAAGGTGGGCAGAATGGCCAGGTTCAATGTGGCGATCATCGGATCAGTCATCGCATTCAGAGAGGCCTTACGCATCGCCTGCAGCACCGCATGAATTTCCCCGGCGTATATCTTGCCGGCATTGGTTAGCTGAACTGTATTGCGGATCCTTTTGAACAGGATGACATCGAGTTGATTTTCGAGGGCGCTAACCTGTCTGCTAACGGCTCCCTGGGTAAGATTGAGCTCCCTCGCGGCCCCGGTAAAACTACCCGTCCTGGCTGCCGCATCAAAGGCTGACATCATGCTGGTGCTAGGTAATAGTCGTCGTTGATAAGGCATAAGTCATTACTATACCTCATGGACCAGTGAAATAAAGTCGTTTGCCGAAAAATGCAGCTTGTCTAAACTATATTAGTGTTAATACTATAGGCTACTTGACGAAAGCCAGATGAAGGCTCTTGTTTCGCAACCTGTTTTTCATGTGCCCGTTATGCAAAATGCATGAGTTAAGGGCATATAGTAAAAATCTACTCTAATAACAGGTGGTTTATATGTCAAAGGCAGAAAAGTACCAACCCTCTGAAAAAGAACAAGCATTTCTAGATTCGGTCACTAACGGCAAGTACGACCGTCAAATAATTACCGGGTTGAAAAAGTTTGTAACCGGCAATGTGCCGGAAGACATGCAATCTTTTTACAGCGCTGACGAATTAAAAGCATTGACCGACTTGAAAGGCACGCTAATGGATGTCGAAGCGCGTATGCCGGTAAAAATGACGCGCCATTATTTCGATCTGGCGAAAAATAGTGCGGCCTTACAGGTGTTGGTGAAAGCCAGTCCTAAAGAAACCTATGATCTGGATGGCGCGCCGGACCCCGGCAAACAGATGGATTACAGTCCGGTAGAGGGTTTGATCCATAAATACGAACTGGGACTAATTTATGTTGCCTCGACCTGTTCGGCGCACTGCCGTTTTTGTTACCGGGAGGAACTGATTGCGCGTAAAGAAGTAGAGCGCCCCGACGGCACCGTAGCACCCAAGGGCCTGGCGCAAATCGGTGATATTGTCGACTACGTGAAAGAACACAACAGGGTGGTTGCCGAGAATGGCGGCAGGCATCCAGACACCGGTCGCGAGAAGTTGCGCGAAATCCTGATGTCCGGCGGCGACCCGATGGTGCTTAGTAATAAAAATATTGGCGCCTGGCTATCTGCCCTGGCCGAAGTTGGCATTGAGAATATCCGTATCGGCACCAAAGAACTCGGATTTTACCCGGATCGTTTTGACGATACCTTCTTCGATATGATGGATAAGTTTCATGAAATTTATGCGGGTGTTAATGTCAGGATCATGATTCATTTTAATCATCCGGATGAATTCCTTAAGAAAGACGCCGATGGCAACTATATGGATGACCCTGAAGGCGGCCTGCAATGGGTGGATAGCACCAAACGCGCGGTCAGGAAATTGCGCAGCCGCAACTGGCTCAATGTCGACAACCAGGCGCCTATTATCCGCGGCATCAATAACGACCCCGATGCCCTGCGTATCCAGCAGCGCGAACTGAAGCGCAACGGCGTGGAAAACCACTACTACTTTTGCGGCAGGGATATCGTCGGACACAAGGCATTCAATGTACCGATCGAAGAAGCCTGGCACATTCTCAACGAATCGCAGAAAGGTCTGTCCGGCGTAGAGACTCATGCGCGCCTGTCTATCACCCACTACAAGGGTAAAACCGAGGTGGTAGCGGTAACCAATGATCCATTGATTGGCGTGCCCGGCGGCGAGAATGGCATGGTCATCATGAAGTTGTTACGTGGCGCCAAAGATGCGCCTGATCGCGGTAAGGTGACAATCCTGGGACGCAACCCGGATGCAATCTGGTTCAGTGGTTATAACGATCGTGTGCTCTACGACGAGGCGGGGTTATTCGAAGGCGTCACCGAGCAGAGCATACTCCTGAAAGAGGTTGTAGGGGCTAGTTAACTGGAATCGGTTAGACCGTCATGATTGATAAAAGAGTAGATTCGGTAACGCAGGCCGTGGCCGATATTTTCGATGGCGCCACCGTCATGGTCGGCGGCTTCGGCGAGGCCGGAAGCCCGATCGAACTCATTCATGCACTCATCGACCTGGGCGCAAAAGACCTCACCGTGGTGAATAATAACACCGGTAGCGGGCATGTGGGTCTGGCTGCGTTGATCGAGAACGGACAGGTCGCGAAGATGATTTGCTCATTCCCGCGCACGGCTAACTCCACTGTTTTCCCCGATTTATACCATCGTGGTGATATCGAACTGGAGCTGGTGCCGCAGGGGACCCTGGCGGAGCGCATCCGCGCCGGCGGCGCAGGCATTCCGGCCTTTTACACGGCCACCTCGGTTGGCACACCCCTGGCTGAAGGTAAGGAAGTACGCAACTTTGATGGCCGTGATTATGTTATGGAATGGGGTTTAAAAGCAGATTTTGCGCTGGTGAAATGTGCACGCGCCGATCGCTATGGTAACCTGGTTTATAACAAAACCGCGCGCAATTTCGGACCTGTTATGGCGACGGCGGCAAACACCACTATTGTGCAAACTGGCGCCCAAGTGGAGATTGGCGAGATCGATCCGGAGATCATAGTGACTCCGGGGATTTTCGTTGATCGTATTGTCACCATCGCGAATCCCGCGCATGAATCCAGGTTGGTTAATGAAGGCAGGACATATCCATGAGTGCGATTGCATTGGCAGCAACTATCGGTTGGGATCGTGATGATATGGCCAGGCGCGCGGCTCTCGATATTCCCGATGGCGCCTATGTCAATCTGGGCATTGGTATCCCGGAAAAAGTGGCCCAGTATGTACCCGAAGGCAGAGAGGTTATTTATCACACTGAGAATGGCTTGCTTGGAATGGGCGCCGCAGTGGAACCTGGCGAGGAAGACCCGGAACTCATTAATGCCGGCAAAAAGCAGGTATCCGCTATCCCCGGTGCGGCCTATTTTCATCATGCGGACAGCTTTGCGATGATTCGCGGCGGTCATATCGATATCTGCGTACTAGGCGCGATGCAGGTGTCACAAGGCGGTGACCTGGCTAACTGGTCGACCGGTTCGGCTGACGCCATTCCGGCGGTTGGCGGGGCCATGGATCTGGTCGCAGGAGTTAAGACTATTTACATCATTACCCAGCACTGCACCA
>QNFD01000328.1 GCA_003645435.1 Gammaproteobacteria bacterium
GCTTCATCGCCGGACAGATATCCCTGATGTATAAAGCGGATATTGCCATCTCGATCAATTACTACCGTGGTTGGCATTGCGAGCACATTGTATAACTGGCTAATTTGATTATTACTGTCGAGAAGTATCGGAAAATCGACGGGTCTGTCGTGGATAAATGATCTCGCGTTTTCAACCTGTTCCTCGACATTGACTCCCAGTACGGTAAACCCGAGCGGCTCATACTTGTTGTGGATGGCGTTGAGCAATGGCATTTCCTGACGGCAGGGTCCACACCAGGAAGCCCAGAAATTAACCAGAACGACATTACCGGTTAGCTCACTAAGTTTAATGTTTTTTCCAGCCAGGCTTTTTAAAGTAAAGTTAGGCGCCGGCACCGAGGTTGACGCAGACCCTGTACTAGCCGACCATGCGATCAGGCAGATAAGCACCAGCAGAAAATTCCTGGTGGGTTTTAACAATATAGCTTTCATTGGCTATCTCCTCTTTTAAAAAAACCAGCCCAGAGCGACTGTGTATTGAAGGTTGTGCGTTACTTTATCTTCACCGAATACATCGATATTAAAGATCAGGTCGCGTACATCGATGTTCAGGCTGAATGCATCCGCAAACAAAATTTGGTAGCCGGTTCCAAAATTAATCGTGAATCGATCATCCCCGGCAAATTCCGTACTCCCTATTCCACCTATCACATAAAAACTCGTATTAAAGGTAGAGGAATCGGTAACAAAGGCTTCTCCCGGTAACAGGTTAAAGCCAATATTGAAAAGGTAGTATTGCAGTTCACGTTCATCGTCGGAGAGCAGTGGCGCACCGCCACTTAGCACTTCGAAACTGGTTTTGCCGGCCTCACTAAAACCGTAATCAAACTGCACGTAAACATCTTCGTTAACATGATACGCAAACTCAAAACCGAGCACTGGATTGGTACCAAAATCTTCAATGCTTAAAATGCCTGCAAACGCAGACAGTTCAAAATCCTCGGAATCGATAATGGACTCATCAAACTCTGCTCTTTCTATCTCTGGCTGAATCAGAGAGCTTTGATCTTCCTCATTCTGTTCTGCCGCATGCAGTACTGCCGGCAGCGTCGAAACTAGAATGACAAGAGTTAGAAAAATACTGCAAATCCTGCTTTCCATTCACTTATTTCCTCATTTTTATCTCGGGTGTTGCTCGCCGAAAAAACGATGTATTCGCTGTAATCCAGGCGAAATATAAAACGTCGATTCAGATAATGTTGTATCCCAATTCCGACCTGGGCCACTGAACTATCACGCGGGTTCGCAGAGATCAGAGTGGAACTTGGTTTTATCCTGATACCACCAACGCCAAGTGTAAAATATGGTGAATAGGACCACTCCGGAAAAGGCTGCATCAACAAGTTTGCCTTTAATAGGGTACTACTCGATACAGTCCCTATAGATTGACTTAAGGATAGTTCAGTCGACAGATTTTTGGTAAAGGAATAGCCACTAAAAATTGATATTACTGGAGCGTTTCCGAATTCACCTCCCATCACACCAAGCATCCATTTCCGTCTTTCAAAATCACTTCGACTGGCTTCGGTGATGGTTAGTTTATCCCCGCTCGGCAATAGTGTTTGCAGCATCTGATCACGACTGGCCCAGCCAACTTCACCGTTAGTCGCTCGAATTTTAATCCAGCTAGTGCGTTGCTTTATTATCGTAACCTGGCTTCCTCGATCAATAATATGGAAAATCGGATAACCGGTTCCCGGTCCCGTATGTAGTTCGATAAACGGGTCTGCAATAGTGACCTGCAGAACTGCATCTTCTTCAGCCTGAGCAATTCTGGAGATCAAAATCAGCAGTACCAATAATCCCTGCACAAGTAGGCCCCCGGTATGTTTCAAGCCCCTGCTCCTGGATCGGCAGGTTGGGGCCGGGATATACTGATATACACAGGGAAAAGCATCATTAAGCCATTAATCGATTAACGTCGGCGGGCTAATTTTGAGGAGCTGCAGGATCAAATGGATCATTGAAATACTGGGCGCCGATATCCAGCCATTCTGAAACGAGGCGAAGTTCATCATCTGTCAGGAAGCCGCTGTGATCTATGTAGTTGGGATCGCTCACCAATGTCGACAATGTCCTGGCCGCTTCGAGTTCGGTCTCGGTCAATTTTTCGATAAAATAACTACTTCTCGCACCGTTCGCTGACATTGAACTGGCAATCCCTGCTGCAGGATCGTCGATTAGTTGCATCAGCGGATTACCCATGGCATCCAGAACCGGGTTTCCATTACCATCCAGCACGGGTACCAGGATTTGAATATTTATCACATTGCCCATCGCATCCAGGGTTTCGCCCTGATCCGTAAACAGTAATTCCTGGTATGATTTTAAATGCTCGGCGTTCCGGTCTGAAATACCATCGCTGAGGTCTAGCTGGCCTGCCGGTACTTTCGGCACAGCCATGTCAACATTGCTATGACACTCGGTACAGGTATTGTCGCCAACTCCGTTGGCATTGTTATCCACTCCCCGGTCGATTTGCCAGACTGGATGAATATGTTCCTGGTAATTGATGACGATACGGCACTTGAAATTCCAGGGCGCACAGTTCGCAGTGGCAGGGGAGGTAATCGAAACATCCAGATTGGCATACAGGTAATTTAAACTCGCATCCAGCGCTCGCACCGCCGGATCGGTCCAGACATCATCATAATTGACATCACTGCTTAACTGCGGTTCAGCAGTAGGAGGTACGGTCACACCGACTCGATCAAAGCGAACCTCGGCCATGGTTTCACCGAAATTTCCCCAGTAAGCATCTGGTGTACCAGGAATTTGTGTATTGGCAAATATCAGGCCAGCCGGCAATCCCGTATTAATCGACGGTGCATTTGCGTCTGATCGATGATGAACGAGGTTGTTGCCGGTATTATTGGAATGACAACCAGTACAGGTTGTAGTGTCACCTGGATTCACCTGGAACCAGTTTTCGTGGCGCGGCCCGATGCGTCGGCCAAACTTGTCGAGGACATCAATGGCTAATGGAACATTCGCCGGCACTTTGACTTTTACCGATCCATCCGGCTCGATCGCAGCGTAGCCGACTATTTCGCGCATACCCTGATTTCTTCGTGGCCCAAATGCCGAGCCTGATAAATCGGGGGGATTTAACAAGTTGGCATCATCACTGTCGGGCAAGGCAACGGCTTTGATGAAGCGAACAAAGCGTGCCGGGCGCTGGTCGGAAACCGCATTTGCCGGATCACCTAGCTCTGATACGCTACTGATACCCATAGCGGGCGTACAGACGTTTAGAAAACATCCGTTGAAAGTCGCATCCCCAAAATCGTAAACACTTTTAATATTGATAACGCCAATTGTTTCACTTTGCCAGATGGCATTGATCTCTCCTGGCCCCTTGTCCAAAATAATATTAGGCAGCGCTCTGGATTGCAGTGCGACGATATCGGTGATCACCTTAGCCTGCTCTGCGACGACGATTACTTTTTCTGTATTATCCGTCATGCTGTACAGCCAGATTCCATAAGCCGGCGAAACCTCCTGTGCATTCGGATCGGAAATCCAGGGCTCAATACAGGGTCGATTTTGACTATTGAGCAAAAGCTGGCAGGTACTTTTACTCACCAGGATTCGACTGCTACCATCCCACAGGGGAAAAGCGCTGCTATAACGCCCATTGCGGGAAATAGAGCCATCAGTCGTCACATTATTAATTGTTGCGGATACCTGCGCCGGACCAGACA
>QNFD01000329.1 GCA_003645435.1 Gammaproteobacteria bacterium
AGAGTTACCCATTTATACGATTTAATAGCCGTGCCTGGGTAGGGCAACTAATCGACCAATGGCTGAAATCTCAACGCCTAAAAATTAGAGAGGGCATGGAGCTCGACACACTGGAGTCAATATCTGCAATGGTATATCACGGTCTCGGCGTATCGATTGTCCCCATGCGTTGTGTGCCGTCGCCGCGACCCCTGTCACTAAAGCGGATACCGATCGATCCGCCGGCAAGCCCTAGAAGACTGGGGATCCTGTCCCGTCAGGATAATGCCAAGTTTAAATTGATTAATATTGTGTTTCACGAACTCTGCTGTGTCGTGGAGCTAAGCGGTCAATTACCGGCACTTACCCCCGTAATGCAGGGAGGCAAGGCTTTGTAACGTAACAGCCTTTAGGATAATTTAGGCTGGGTTATGGAGTTATTATGTCAGTAGCCAACGACCCTGTTCCCACCATTCCTTTGAAATTGGAGTAACTGAGCATAAGCGGCTTTATTGGTCAACAGCTCCAGGTGCGTTCCCTGTTCTAGTAAACGGCCCCCCCTCATGACGACAATATGATCAGCATCGCGTACCGTTGCCAGCCTATGGGCGATTACCAGGGTGGTACGATCACCCATCAGATTCTTCAGCGCCTTGTGCACCGCCTGCTCACTGACTGCGTCCAGATGCGAAGTGGCTTCGTCAAGGATGAGAATGGGAGCGTCGCGTAGAAATGCACGCGCAATTGACACCCGTTGACGCTGTCCGCCCGATAATGCATAACCGCGTTCTCCCACATTTGTATCAAGGCCTTGCGGAAGTCGAGCTAGAAAATTACTCAGTTCTGCGCGTTCAATCGCGGTCATAATTTCAGCTTCACTGGCTTCTGGTTTAGCCATCAAAAGATTCGCCCTGAGGCTATCGTTAAACAAATAGGTATCTTGAGCTACCAGGGCTACATGTTGACGCAGATGCGCCAGTCGCATATGTCGAATATCATAGCCCCCGACCAATATTCGGCCCTTTTGCGGATCCCAGAAGCGTAACAGTAACTGCGCGAGAGTACTCTTGCCCGCACCCGAAGCACCGACAATGGCGACAGTTGATCCAGCCGGGATCTTTAAACTGAAGTCCTTGATTGCAAGGGTATCTTGCGCGTTGTAGCGAAAGTCCAGGTTGTGAAATTCAATATCAAGCGCAGCAACCGACGTTAGCGGCTCTGGGTTATCTACCTGTTTCAATCCATCATCACTGACCGCGGGCGATGTGTCATGTACCTGGATCAAGCGGTTGGTCGCAGCGAAGGTTTCGGAGAGCTGTCGTCCTGTATCGGAAATTTCTATTACCGGCAAAAAAGCCGCCATTGACGCCAAGGCCAAAAGCGGCATATAAACCGCATCAATTTCCCCTGTGCTAACTAGTGGTATCGAAAGTAAAATGACTGCCAGACCTGCGGCGACTGTTGCTATATCGGTGATAACACTTTGACGAGCTATTTCTCTAAAAAATGGTATACGCTCGGCATGATGTCGTTGCATCAATTCGACGAATTGTTGACGCCGCTGTTCGGTAACCTGATAGGACAGCAACTCGCCTAGTCCCTGTAAACTTTCGACAGTATGCGAGGACAATGCACCCAGCAACTCACGCGCCTTACCGGCTAAACGATCAATCCGGGCCCTGCGTAGTATCGGCATCAGCGCCACCAGGGCAAGAAACGGAATGAGTGCTAGCGCCAGTCTATAATCAAAACTCGCCAATAAAGCCAATACCAATAAAGGTACTAGCACGGCAACAAACACAGGAGCAATCGTATGCGCAAAAAAGTACTCAACCATCTCGATATCGTGAGTGGCCAGGTTTATCAGATCACCGCTGCGCCTACGTAATAGAAATGCCGGAGCCAAACTATCAAGTTTACGGAACAATGCGATACGCATCTCAGACAACATTCGAAAGGCAATATCGTGAGACAGCCAGGATTCCAGCCAATGCAACAGGGCTGCGGCAATTGCCGTGAACGCCAGAATAATTAACCAATTGCTGTAGTCAGCGCCAATTTTAACCGCCACGGCGGCCAATGCCGATAATAAACTCACTCCAATAAAAGCCAGCACGCGTCCGACACCCAACCCGAAAGTTAATACTAAACGCCCTTTCCACGGCGCTGCAAAAGCTAACAACTGGGTGAATACCCGACTCCATGAATGTTGGCTGGATTGCAGTACATCCACCTGTAAATCAGCTTCTCGGGTTGCGGAACCACTCGCCAATTCCGGTTCGGGCACAATACATACCTCATCATTGTTGCTCGCAACGGGAAGCTCAGAGACGATGGCCAGAGGCTCTTCCGAGGCTTGCCTGCGAGCTACCTGGGACCCCATAAGATTGGCGTAAACGCCCCGTCGCCGCATCAACTCATCATGCTTTCCCTGCTCGACGACATGACCTTGATCCAATACCAATATTCGGTCGCAGCCAATAATGCTGGATAAACGATGAGCCAGGATCAAGGTCGTGCGACCTGCCATTAATCGATCAAGCGCCACCTGGATTTCTGCCTCGTTTTGCGCATCCACGGATGATAATGCCTCGTCAAGTATGAGGACGGGTGCATCGCGTAATATTGCCCTCGCGATAGCAAGGCGCTGTCTTTGTCCTCCAGATAAACGAACGCCGCGCTCACCAATCACAGTGTCATATCCTTCAGGTAGCGCACGGATAAATTCATCGGCGTTAGCGGTTTTTGCGGACTGTATGAGTGATTTTTCACTGGCATCAGGATCGCCGAGCAGCAGGTTTTCTCGAACCGTGCCATGAAATAAATGGGTGTCCTGGCTAACCACGGAAAACTGCGCACGAAGCTGCTCTAAGGGTACTTCGCGAATATCCTTTCCGCCGATTCGAACAGTCCCCGATTGCGGGTCGTAAAATCTTAACAGCAGTCGAACGATAGTCGATTTACCGCATCCACTGCTTCCGACAATGCCTATACGCTCGCCCACTTCGATGTTGAAACTCAAACCGTCGTGAACCAACCCACGCACTTGGTTGCTATCGGTGTCCGGTTCGTCGTATGCGAACCCCACCTGGTCAAATGACAGGCTGGCTTCTAGTTTGTGCGTAGAATATTTGCCCCTGTCCTCTATCAGCGGCTGAGACTCTAAAACAGAAAATACCTGTTTAGCCGCCGACTCGGCGAGCATGCCGTCATGCAATAGTGCACGCAGTTCTCTTAGCGGACGAAAGATCTCGACACCGAGCAACAGTACCATGATCAAACTTTCGAACTCCATGAGTCCATGGCTGACCCGGTAGGCGGATAAAGCCAGGGCGGCGGCGGCACCCAGGGCGATACCGATGTCAGTAATGCCGCGAGACAACGAATTGGTCGCTAACACCCACATGGTGCTTTGAAAAAGCTCATGCGCGTGTTCAGCAAGTCTGGATTCCCGTGCTTTACTCTGGCCAAATGCCTTCAGTGTGACCAGGCCCTGCAATGCATCCAGAAACTCGGAGGCAAAAGTACGGTAAGCCCGGGCCCGACGCAGAGAACTTTCTTTGTCCCAGCGATGAAACAATCCTGGTGCCAATAGTGTGAACAATGCGGCAACTAATAGTACAAACGCCACCGGTAGGTCCAGCATTGCGACTACAGCGAAAATCACGAACGGTGTCAGCAAGGCAACAAATAACTGTGGCAGAAATTGACCAAAATAGATTTCCAATTGCTCAACCCCTTCAACTGCTGCAGAACTCACCTC
>QNFD01000330.1 GCA_003645435.1 Gammaproteobacteria bacterium
CCTATACCCAGACCCTGCCGCTGGCCGATGGTGTAATACATTAAACCGCTGTGCTCACCCAGCTGGGTACCATCGACTGACTCGATGGGTCCGGGTTGAGCGGGTATGAAACGCTGTAAAAAATCCTTGAACTTTCGTTCGCCGATGAAACAGATGCCAGTGCTGTCTTTTTTATCGAATACGTTAAAATCGTTTTCTTCGGCGAGCTGCCGCACCCGTGATTTAGCGAGATCTCCAATCGGAAATAATGCATGAGAAATTTGATGCTGGTTGAGGGCATACAGAAAATAGGACTGGTCCTTGTCTGCATCGCAGCCTTTTAGCAACTGGGTCTGATCAGCATCTGTATTGGTGCGCACATAGTGGCCGGTCGCGATTCGAGTGGCGCCGAGCGTTTGTGCATGTTCGAGAAAGGCCTTGAACTTGATTTCACGGTTACACATGATGTCCGGGTTAGGTGTCCGGCCCGATCGGTATTCGGCTAAAAAGTACTCGAAAACATTGTCCCAGTATTCGCTCGAAAAATTTACCGTGTGTAATGGAATATCGAGTCGATCGCATACTTGCTGCGCATCGGCAAGGTCAACAGTGGCAGAACAGTATTCTTCGGTATCGTCCTCTTCCCAGTTTTTCATGAACAGGCCCTCGACTTCAAAGCCCTGTTGCTTGAGCAAAAGGGCGGATACGGAGGAGTCAACACCGCCCGACATTCCTACTATTATTTTTTCGGCATGGGAATTAGTCATTTTATCAAACGGGGAGGTCGGGCTCTGGCGCTATTTTCAGCCTGGGTTGAGTTCTTCTGGAAATTTCCTTTTCTTTTTCCAGTCTGCCAGGATTTGAATATAGGGCGGCTCGCCATTGTCACGATACCAGGAATCGACAACATACAATTCGCTCGTGGTGTTGTCTGAAATGACCGCAGTCCAGTGTTGAGCAAACCAGACTGTACGTCTTACCTTTGGCTCGACCTTGTGCCATTTCAGCAGGTCGAGTTCTTGCAGGGCACTGAGGTACTGGAAAGTATTGGTGGACTCGTCGATACAGTCCAACTGCTTGATGATGTCGGACCCCGGAGAATAGTTGCCGCCCTCGTCACGCGAGGTACCGGTGATTTCTCCGCTGTAATTCTCCATTAAGGCGACAGCCCTGCGGATCGCCTGTTTTTCCTGGTCGGAATTTAATGACCCAGATTCGAATATCTGCCTGATCGATTGCCATTGTCCTTCGTCGTAATGCACTTCCTGGGTTGACTTGCATCTGAAGTCAAAACAATGCACAAAATAGGGTTCGGCAAATACCGAAGCGCTGGCTAGAGTGAGGATCGATAGTAAAACTAATTTCATCGTTTAAGCAAATTCCTGACTGATCAGGTCGAGCGGGCAGGGCGGTTTGTGTAAGTAATCTTCAACACATTGCAGAACTAATGGACTGCGATGTTGTTGTCGACAGCGCCTGATTTCTTCATAGCTCATCCACTCGACGGATATTATTCCTTCATCAAGAGCACCATTTAGACTATCACCTACGGTACCACGAAATAAAAACCGAATGTAGCTCGAATCGCGGGACGGATCCGGCACAAATCGATAAACACCCTGTAATGCGTCCGGTGTGAATTCATATTGAGTCTCTTCAAGAGTTTCACGAACAACTGCATCGAGTATGCTTTCACCCGGCTCCAGATGCCCGGCAGGCTGGTTGTACACAACTTCACCATTCGCTATTTCCTTCACCAGCAAAAAAATGCCGTTTTGCTCCACCATGGCGGCAACCGTGGTATGAGGTTTCCAGATACTCTCAGTCATTATGGGTTCTTTTCCACCATATCGCTAAACCCTGGGCATTCAATTCTATGTCCATTTCGAGTAAATATTTTAGCTTATCTTTACTGAGACCCGCATCGGCTAACCTGTCAAATATGATATCGCGCATTTCACGGTACAATTGCTGTTCCGATTCGGCGTCCAGCGGATTTACTGCCTCGCACAATGCGACATAGTCATCGATCCAGTGCTTAAGCCCGCTGGATCTCTTCAAAGGATGATCAATCGCGCCAAAATGGGTTAAAAACATTTGTTCGGGTTGATAACCGAGAAGACGGTCGATCGTGTTTGTCAGCGCTTCGGGGTCAAACTGAACCGGCGAGCTGGTCGGAATCAATCCCCAGGCGTGATGTTTGAGTGGTGGATAACTGAGTCCAAAGCTATCTCCGGTAAATATTCCCTGGCTCGCATCGTCGTAAATACAAAAATGATGGCGTGCGTGTCCGGGTGTATCGATAAACAGCAGCTCCCGATTTTCCAGGCTGTAGTGATCCAGATCCTCGGCGATTTCTATCCGGGCCTCGTCTATGGGCCTGATTTCACCGTATAGTTTTCGAAACAGGGGCTCACCGTAGACGCCGATCGAGCCTTGGATAAGTTTTGTGGGATCGATCATATGACGGGCGCCGCGCGGGTGAATAATCAACTGTGCCTGATCGAAAGCTTCCATCATGACACCGGCGCCACCCGCGTGATCGAGGTGAATATGGGTAGGGATCACGTACTTGATCTGGTTGCGATGAATTTCCAGTTCGGTTAGCGTTGTTAAAACATTATCGAGAGAATATTGAGTACCAGTATCGACAATCGCGACTTCATCGCCTTGCCGTAGTATATAAATCGACACCAGCGCATCTCGCATATGAGCAGCGTCGACACAATATATGCCGTGACCCAGGGACTGAAATACCGTCATTTGGCCGATTTAACGTGTTCCGCCAGGAGCAACCAGGTATCGATCACCGAATCCGGATTGAGTGACATGCTTTCTATGCCCTGATCCAGCAGCCACACTGCCAGATCGGGGTGATCCGAGGGACCCTGGCCACATATGCCGACATACTTGCCGGCAGATTTACAGGCCTGGATAGCTTGTGCTAAGAGTTTTAACACTGCCGGGTCACGCTCGTCGAAGGCCGAGGCAACCAGGCCGGAATCCCGATCCAGCCCCAGGGTTAGTTGGGTTAAATCGTTAGAGCCTATCGAGAAACCGTCGAAATACTCGAGGAATTCCTCCGCGAGGATTACATTAGAAGGGAGTTCGCACATCATGATGACCTTAAAATCATCGACACCGCGTTCCAGGCCATTTTCCTTCAATACCGCGTGAACTGCCCGCGCCTCGTCGAGAGTACGGACGAATGGGATCATAATTTCCATGTTCTTTAAGCCCATCTGCTCGCGAACCTGTTTGATGGCCTGGCATTCCAGCTCGAAACAGGGTTTAAAATCGTCACTGATGTAGCGTGAAGCACCGCGGTATCCCAGCATCGGGTTTTCTTCCTCGGGTTCGAAAATGGTGCCTCCGAGTAAATGCGCATACTCGTTCGACTTGAAATCGGATGTCCTTACGATCACCTTCTCCGGTGCAAATGCGGCAACCAGGGTAGCGATGCCCTCGGTCAGTTTTTCCACAAAATATTCGGTTGGACTGCCATAGCCGGCGATGCGTTGATTAATTTCATCCTGTAGCGACGCATGCATGCAATCAAACTCGGGCAGGGCGCGGGGATGAATGCCAATCATATTATTGATAATGAATTCGAGGCGGGCGAGACCTATACCCGAGTGGGGTAGCCTGGAAAAACTGAATGCGCGTTCAGGGTTTCCAATATTCATCATGATCTTGAGCGGTATCTCGGGCATTTGCGATAGCTCGTGTCGATGATGCTCAAACTTGAGCAG
>QNFD01000331.1 GCA_003645435.1 Gammaproteobacteria bacterium
AGGCTGAAGGCAAGGTCGAATTCCGGGTTAAGGGCCGTCATAACCGCACCTTTATCAGTGTTGTTAACGCGTAAGCGAGCCCGACAGCCGTCCCCGGAAGCCTCGCCAACGCGGGGCTTTTTTTTGCGCTCTGGAATATAAAATTTTCCGAGGTGCTAATATGCTGTCAATGATATTATTAACTGAAAAATTAAACTACTTGATATGAAATTCATCGACGAAGCCAATATCTATGTCAAGGCTGGCAATGGCGGCAGTGGCATTGTGAGCTTTCGCCGTGAAAAGTACATCCCCATGGGGGGTCCCGACGGTGGTGATGGCGGTGATGGCGGTTCGGTCTATGCGGTTGTTTCGAAGGACTTGAATACGCTATCCGATTTTCGGCATACGCGGCGATTCGTCGCCAAGAAAGGCGGCAAGGGGCAGGGCAAGAATTGCACCGGGGCGAAAGGTGAAGACATGATTATCTCTGTTCCGCTGGGCACCTTAATCACAACCCTCGATCAGGGTGAATTAATTGCCGATGTCACTGATGACAATGCTGAACCTGTCCTCATAGCCCGCGGCGGATTCCATGGTCTCGGTAATACGCGCTACAAGAGTTCTACCAACCGTGCTCCCAGACAATTTACGAGCGGATCTGAGGGTGAGGAATTTAACCTCAAGCTCGAACTCAAGGTGATTGCCGACGTTGGTTTGCTCGGTATGCCCAATGCAGGTAAATCAACTTTTATTCGCTCGGTTTCCGCTGCCAGGCCGAAGGTTGCGGATTATCCATTTACGACCCTGCACCCCAACCTGGGAGTGGTCAGCGTATCGGCGCATCGCAGTTTCGTGATTGCCGATATACCGGGACTCATTGAAGGCGCCGCCGACGGGGTGGGGCTTGGCATTCAGTTTCTTAAACATTTGCAACGTACGCGATTGCTATTGCATATCGTCGATGTGTTACCGCTCGAAACCGATCAGTCCGCAGTCGAAGCGGCACGTAAAATACTGATTGAATTAAAGCGATACGATGAAGACCTGTTCCACAAACCGCGCTGGCTGGTGTTAAACAAGGTCGACCTGGTGAGCGAAGACGAACGCCAGGCGATTTGCGATGAAATAGTCAGGGGGCTCGACTGGAACGGCCCCGTTTACCAGATCAGTGCAATCAATAAGCAGGGAGTCGATGCGCTCTGCAACGATATCATGTCAGCGTTGGAATCCGATGAACAAGCCGCGTTATAACAAAATTGTCGTCAAGGTCGGTAGTAGCCTGATCACCGATGGCGGGCGTGGGCTCGACCGGAATATAATCGCCAACTGGGCGGAACAAATGTCGGAGTTGCGCACCAGCGGCATAGATATTGTACTGGTTTCGTCAGGTTCTATCGTCGAAGGTATAACCCGACTCAAATTGAAAACGCGACCGACCAACATCTCCGAGCTACAGGCGACCGCGGCGGTTGGGCAAATGGGACTGATACAGGCTTACGAAGTTTGTTTCCAGGAGCATGGGTTGCATAGCGCACAAATACTGCTTACCCATGCGGATCTTTCGAATCGTAAGCGTTATCTGAATGCACGCAGCACTTTACGAACATTGCTGGCTTACGGTACGCTGCCGGTGGTTAACGAAAATGATTCGGTATCGAATGAAGAGATTCGGTTTGGTGATAATGATACCCTTGGCGCATTGGTCGCGAACCTGATCGAAGCCGACCTGTTAATCATTTTGACCGATCAGGAAGGTTTGTATGATAGTCATCCGGGCGAAAAACCGGATGCCGAATTGATTACCCGGGCCGATGCGAACGATCCCAAATTACTGGGCTACGCCGGTCCCAGTAGTGGTCACCTGGGAAGGGGTGGAATGCAAACCAAGGTACGCGCCGCGCAATTGGCTGCTCGTTCCGGAACACATACTGTGATAGCTTCGGGAAAATGTGAGAAAGTGATCCTGCGGCTCGCCGGGGGCGAGGCTATCGGTAGTTTTCTTGAAGCAGGTGAGGGACATCTCGCGGCACGCAAGCAATGGCTCGCCGGCCATATGCGTTGTTCCGGTAACCTGCATCTGGATGATGGTGCGGTCGAGGTTTTGCAAAATAAAAATGCAAGCCTGTTACCCATTGGCGTGAAGAAAGTTGACGGTGTATTCAACCGGGGTGAAGTTGTCTCCTGTCTGGATGTTAATGGCAGGGAAATCGCACGTGGCCTGGTGAATTATGCATCCGACGAATGCAAGCAAATCGTTGGCAAACCGAGTGGGGAAATTCCAGAAATTCTGGGATACGAAGATGACCCGGAACTGATCAACCGCGAAAACCTGATATTAACCACATGAACCCCAGTAACAAAGCGAGCATCCTGTATATTCCTCACGGCGGTGGGCCCCTGCCTCTGTTGAGTGATAAAGGTTATGAAGGCATGAACCCTTTTTTACGCGGGTTTGCGGCAACCATAGCAAAACCCGATGCGATCATCGTCATTAGTGCGCACTGGGAAGAACCGGTAGTGTCGGTGACCGCACATAAAAATCCGCCAATGCTGTACGATTATTACGGGTTTCCGCCTGAAACTTACGAAATCAGTTACCCTGCCCCTGGTCGCCCACGGCTCGCCAGTCGAATACACGAAATGCTAAAAACTGCCGGAATTGAAGCAAAACTGGATTATGAACGAGGTTTTGATCATGGCCTTTTCGTGCCGTTGATGTTGATGTATCCGGCAGCTGAAATTCCCTGTATCCAGGTATCCCTGTCGAAATCACTAGACGCGGCCTTCCATATTAACCTCGGACAGGCCCTGGCGCCGCTGAGAAGGGACAACCTGCTGATACTTGGGTCAGGATTTTCATTCCATAATATGCAGGTCATGATGGGCAAGAAGGATGATATTATCGACGAGGGGAATCGTCAGTTTGAAGAATGGCTGGCGCAAACCTGCAGTGGCCCCGAACTCAGCATCAGTGAGCGTGAACAAAGATTAATAGACTGGGATCGGGCCCCGCATGCGCGTTACTGCCATCCACGCGAGGAACATTTATTGCCGTTACATGTTTGCTTTGGTATCGCCCGTTCCCCCGCCAAAACAGTTTTTCAGGATGTTGTCGCTGGATTTATCACCAGCGCTTACCAGTGGTAATTAAACCTGCTACAAATCAAGGGGTCAGACTCATTGATTTTTTAGCTAAATTTAGGCGACAAAATTATCACTGAAATCAATGAGTCTGACCCCTTGATTTTCTTAGCAGGTTTATCGTACCTGGTGCTAGTTCAGGATTTGGGTGTGTACCAGATGGGAGAGGTATAAGCCCGTTCCTGGGTTGAGGTCGGCGCCCCATCCGGCAGGTCGATGCCGAAACGGAAAGCATCGTAGGTGCTCCAGCGCGGTGTCGGTATTTCCAGTACGCGTGCGTAGTAGAATGCTTTCGCATCCGCGTCAAAATCAGGGTCGGTCCAGACCGTGCCTAACTCGGCGGCGCCAATGGTATTGAACCAGATGGCGTTGGCGACATCAACGGTATTGCCAACCGCTGGCAGCTTGCCCTTCGCGTCTAGCTTACGATCACCCGACCAGGCGACATCGTAGACCTTCTCCTGGGTCTTGCCTTCTTTGTCGAGCCAGCCCTTGACGATCTGGATGCGGTCGAGGTTGGCACCGATCCGGTCACGCAGCGCATACACCAGGAAGGTCGGTGCCGAAGCGCCCTCGGGCCTGACCCGCAAATCGCCGCCCAT
>QNFD01000332.1 GCA_003645435.1 Gammaproteobacteria bacterium
ATTCTCATAAATCTGCGTGTAGAGGCACTGGTAACAGGGGCCCTGAACATTGGGCTGGTAATTCATGATCTGGCCTTCGAGGCGAATGGCGGCACCGGTTACCAGCGGCGTTTCGGTTTCTACACAGTAGCGATTGACTTCAAACCGGGTGGGAAAATTATCGCTGCAATCGAGTACGATATCGACGCCTTCGATGGTCGATTTCAACTCTTCCCCCTCAAGCTGGTAGCCGATCGTCTCGACTTCGCATGCGGGATTCAGCGCCTCGATAGTTTGCTTCGCCGAGTCGACCTTATTTTCACCAATCGACTTGTCGGCGTGAATAATTTGTCGCTGCAGGTTGGATGCCTCGACCATATCGTAATCGCTAATCACGAGTTTGCCGATACCCGATGCTGCCAGGTACATCGCCGCGGGTGAACCAAGACCACCCATGCCGACAATGAGGGCACTAGCATCGAGTATTTTCTGTTGCCCCTGCTCACCGAACTGCGCTAATCGAATTTGACGGGCGTATCGATCGCGTTGTTTTTCATCCATAAGGAATTAACCGCCACCCTTGTGGAAATATTGATGGAAACGTTCGAAAAATTTCGATTGCAAGTCAGCGTTTGTATCCAGCACCTGGAAGCGAGCTAGTAGTACCGGTAAAACGAATAATCCGAGCTTGCGTGGCGGTCTTTCACACACTTCGATTTCGATTGAAAGGTCGGAGTCCACCTTGCTGATGCGCCAGTGATGCCTGGAAACTGTTTCGCTGGAATAGTCCGATTTGTCACCGGTGAAAGCGCCGGTCAGGACTTTACCGAATTCGTCAGCAGCGTAACCCATTTCCAATTCGATGATTCCAGATTCGGGAGCTGGATCGGTACGCACTTTACCCCCCGGCCACGGGCGGCCAGATCGAGACTATATCTCCTTCCTCCAATTCGCGCTCTTCCCTGTCTTCTCCGCAAACAAAATGGCCGTTTATGAGGACGATATGGGCTTCTTCAGTCGAAATGTGATAACGCTCGATTAAACGATTGAGTATCAGGGAATCCTCTACCCTGATTTCTCTACGAAACCTGGATTTTCCCGGCGGCAGGTACTTCATTAACGAAGCATAGAACTCGATATACATTTTCATCATGCATATCCGAGTTCCTGGGTACAGGCCAGATAAGCTTCCATGATAGCGGTTGGATCTTTTATCAATCGCTCTTTCCATTCACCGAGTTTGATTCTAGATTCGATAAGGCCGCGTAAAACACCGATGTGCTGGGTCTTGCCAACCGTGCTCGCGCCCACCAGGCAATCGCCATCGAACTGAAGGTTAATATACTGAAACTCATCCGGGTTATACAACTCGGCCTGCTCACCACCGTCGACACCCATCCACAATCCGAACGAACAGGAAACTAGCCCGACCGTATCAAGTACATTCATATTCAACGTACCATGATGTTCATTTGTATTACCGGACATGTTCAGTGCAGCAATACGACCGTGATCGGTAGCGGTAGGCTGGATTGCCTGTACTTCAAAATTGCCGGTAGAGAAGTCGATACCCTGAGCGACATCACCCGCGGCGTAGATATCGTCATTACTGGTTTGCATCGAATGATTCACCAATATGCCGATATCCAGTTTGATGTCGGTACCTTCGAGCATCGCCACATTCGGTTTAACACCCGTCGCTGTAATCACCAGCGCAGCGGGTAGCTTGCTGCCATCGCTCAAGCTGACTTCTACTTCGTTGTTATTAGCGGCTTTAACCGACTCGACACTGCAGGAAGTATGGACATCGATACCTTTATCGATACACCATTTTTCGAGCAATCCACCGGCCTTGTCATTGAGCATGCGCGGTACCATACGATTACCGGTTTCTACCACCGATAGCTTGATGCCGCGTTTAACCAGTGACTCGAGAATGATACAGCCGATAAATCCGGCACCGATGAGCACGACATTCGCACCCGGCTGCGCCAGTTCTATAATATTGCGTGCATCTTCCAGGGTCCAGCAAGAGTGTACCTGGGGTAAATCCAGGCCCGGAATGGGTGGGCTAATCGGACTTGAGCCAGTCGCCAACAAGAGCTTGTCGTAATCACGCGAGCTGCCATCGGCCAGGGTAACCTGCTTTTTATTGACATCGACTTTGTCGACTCGCTGCTGAACCAGTTCGATATTCTGCTCGCTGTAATGAGCTTTCGGATCACGCAGATAGCTGCCCTCTTCGCCGATATTGTTGGCCAGGTAATAGGGTATCGCCATTCGCGAATAAGGTGGCTCCGACTCATCACCGATTATCGTGATGGAAGCGTCCGCATCGTATTTTCTCAGGGTTTCTGCCGCGACCACGCCTGCGGGGCCGGCACCAATAATGATATGTTGCATAGCTCAGTGCTCTTTGATTAGGTTTGACCTTTCGATTAGATTTGACCTCTCACCATGAGTACAGGGCGAAAGCAATAGAGGCTGCCCGAAGGCAGCCTCCTGGATTTTACAGGGAAAGACGTTTACGGGTTTCGTCGGTTACCTCACCCGCGGGATTCCAGCCGCGAATCTCATAATACTTCGGTAACATTTCACCCATGCGACTGACCTGCCCCTCGGTCGGACCACTCTTGATCGCTTCTTCCATCAAACGTTTGGGTAACTTGTCATCGTCGGCGGTAAAACCGGCTGCCTGGTTAAATATGCGCTCCATGTTCCAGATCCGCTCACCCACTTCCAGGCAACTTTCAACACTCCAGTCACCCTCGCAGGCAGCATCGATTTGCGGGGCAATGTTATCCATACCCCAGGCAAAGGTGGTGAAAATACACAAGCCTGCCGAATCGACCAGAGCAGTCGCATCCTGAAACGCTTTCACCAGTTCAGGCTTGCCTTCGGCGTCGCCTTGCTCTGTTTTCACCGGGATACCAAGAACTTCTGATGCGACTGTATAACCTCTCAGATGGCAGGCACCACGGTTCGAAGTGGCATAAGCCAGGCCGATACCCTGAATACCGCGTGGATCGTAGGCTGGAAATTCCTGGCCTTTGACAGTCATCGATAGTTCGGGACGTTTATACTTGTCACACAAACGTTTCGACCCCATGCCCAGATCTTTGCCAAAACCCTCGCCGGTGACCAGTAATTCGGTGACTGCCACAAGAGCCTCGGCGGAACCAAATTTAAGTTCAATACCACCAGTATCCTCGGTGGTGATATCACCATCTTCGAACATTTCCATCGCCGCGGCCACCGTCGCACCGAAAGTGATGGGATCGAAACCGTCTTCGTTACAGATGAAGTTAACGTAGGTCAATGCATCGAGGTCATCGACCCCTGTATCTGCGCCCAGTGCCCAGGCTGCCTCGTATTCGAGACCACCGGAGGCGCCCTGGTATTGGGGCTTGTCCTTAACCGTGAAATGCGTCTTGTCGACGGTCGAAATTCGACCACAGGCGATGGTGCATCCAAAGCAACCGGCATTGGTGGTCAAATTTGGTTTGCCATCGCTTTTCCTGGGTTCGGCCATTGCTTCTGCAGAGATATTACCCGCACCTTCAAAACCAACGTCGCGCATGTTGCGTGCGGGTAACGCACCAACGCCGTTGATGACATTCATTAGTACCTGGGTACCGTATGCGGGCAAAGACTGACCAGTAACCGCGCCGTCGGCCAGCACTTGCTTGCCGGCATCGACTGCTTCCATGAACTTCCTGGCATCCTCCAAATTACCAACA
>QNFD01000333.1 GCA_003645435.1 Gammaproteobacteria bacterium
CACTCTTTTGGTAGCCCGTCGGATAAACCTGGTAAACCTCTATCATGTCGGGAAACAGGGTGATCACGATTCCGGGGAACAGGCCCCAGTAAATCCACAGATGTCGATGTGATTCAGGCAAATAGTTCGATTCCGGCAGGGACTCGATGTAGTTTTTAACAAGCGGCATTTTCGCCTTGCGATCCTTGAAACTACCGTATGATCTACCGATACCGGATTCAAGCACCTCGTCTTTGTAAGAAGATCCACAAAGATCGAACAACCCGGGATGTCCAATCGGTACATGGTAGCCCTCGCTGTCGATATCGATCACCGACTTCCAGTCGAGATCAAAATCCCAGCGCCAGGGTTCATCATAGGGTTTCATATCAGTTATCTTGTAGAGGCTGATTTCTTCTTCGGCCTCGGCAAAACTCTCGGCAATCGATGGTCCTTCCCCTGCGAAGCGCACGAATATCAATCCATGCCAAACTTCACAATCGAGTGCTTTGAGGCCAAATTCGTCTTTATCAATCGGTGGAAAACTATTAGCCCGCGGTATATTTTTAAGGCCACCGTCGAATTTATATGACCAGCCGTGGAAAGGACAGACAAACGCCTTTTCACAATGGCCCTTGCTCTCGGCAACAACACGCGAACCCCGATGCCGACACATATTATGGAAGGCGCGAACCTCACCGGCCTCGTCACGCACCACGAGCGCGCGCTCGTTGGCGAGGTCAATACACTGGTAATCTCCGGTCTCTGGAATATCTGATACATGGCCGACCCATATCCAGTTGCGCAGAAACACCCGCTCGGTTTCAAGTTCGGTCAATTCCGCATTGTTGTAGGTCCAGGCCGGCAAACCATTACGCTTACCACCGGCTTTATTATAAATTTCTTCTGCTGTAGTAAATTTCATCGCGAGTTACAATCTGTTAAATTCGAACGCTTAATCTAATCCTCAAGAAGCCCGCTCCAGGCTCCAGATACCCTCGTCTATACAATCCTGCATCGCCATTTCTATACCCCGTCGCAGGATGCCGATCATTTCATCAATTTGCTCACGCGTAATGGTCAAAGGCGGTGACATCACGCACATATTGATCATTGGACGCACGATCAATCCAAGTGCCTGGCAGTGCTTATCAATTCGATTGCCTATTTCATAGTCCATCTCCAGGTCATCCCCGCCCGCGCTCAATTCACATTCGACGCAGCCCATCAGGCCGATACCACGCACATCGCTGACAATCGGAATATCGCGCAAAGTTTGTAGCTGTTGCTGCATATAGGGGCCAACTTCCTGGACATGCTCGAATATCTTTTCTCGTTTCATGATTTCAAGATTTTTCAAACCCGCAACGGCTGCTACCGGATGACCCGAGT
The DNA here is from genome assembly GCA_003645435.1 of Gammaproteobacteria bacterium. The sequence continues at coordinate 1,372 of QNFD01000333.1, forward strand.
AGGTAAATCCGTTAGAAAATACCGCACTATCGCCGCCGAGTTTCTTGACCTCGTCTAGCAGGCGGTCGGATACCAGGAAAGCACCCATCGGGATGTACGCCGAGGTCAAACCTTTCGCGGTAGTAATAATATCCGGCTGAATGCCGAATACCGCTTCGGAGGCAAAACAATGTCCCAGGCGGCCAAACGAGGTGACTACCTCATCGGACAAATACAGCATGTCGTACTTTCGGCATAGTTCGAGGCAACGCGCATGATAACCCTCGGGTGGCACGATGACGCCGCCAGAAGCGAGAATGGGTTCTGCGACAAAAACCGCGCATTTATCAGCACCAATTTCAAGAATTGCGTTTTCCAGGTTGGCAACGCACTGATCGAGAAACTCTGCATCAGACTGGTCTTCGCGCTGCCACATCGAATGCGGAGGCTCAATGTGATACACCAGCTCATCGGCGAAGTCCAGGGCATTCTTGTCACGCTCCTTCCCCGATACACTGCCGCTTAAATAAGTACTACCGTGATAACCCTTCTTGTGCGAGATAATGCGCTTTTTTTCCGGCTTGCCGCGCACATTGTTATAAAACTGTACAAATCGTAATGCTGAATCCACGGCAGTCGAACCACCGGTGGTGAAAAACACATGATTTAGATCGCCGGGCGCCTCCGCGGCCAGGGCCTGGCTAAATTCTACCGCCGGACTAGACGTCGTAGACCAGGGCGAGGTGTAAGGCAATTGCATAATCTGATCATAAATGGCCTGCGCCATCTCCTGCCGTCGGTAGCCAATGTTCACACACCACATGCCACCCGGACCATCGAGCAAGCGCTTACCATCACTATCATATACATAGACGCCATCGCTCTTATCAACCACGGTGCGTTGATTTTGACCCAGCTTGGCAATATCGTCCCAGGGATGAATGAATTGATTATCAATCCGCATTAAATCTGCTGTTGTGTTAGACATGGCGCTCGCCTCTTCGATGTGTGGTTAAGTCTGGAAGCATCGGATTATAAATATTTAATTATAAAAATCAACTATATCAATAATATATAAACATTGGTTGACTAAACACTCATTTAGTTTTAGGTTACGGCCACTAATTTGATCGGAGAATCCGACGAAGCAAGCGATGCAAACCAGCGTAACCGAAAAAAACCTGCAAAGCCGAAGTCGCGCTGTTCAAAGTGAATTCCGCAAGCGGCAACTAATTGACGCGACCATCGACTGTATCGATAAACTCGGCCTTTCGCAGACCACGCTGGCGCGCATTGCCGAACGTGCCGGCGTCTCGCAGGGCATAGTCATATTCCACTTCCAGACCAAGGAAGGTCTGCTCGAGCAAACCCTGCGACACCTGAGCCAGGAATATATGCAGTGCTGGGAAAATGCCTGCGATAATGCCGCGCCGGACCCGGTATCTAGACTTTGCACGCTCATAAAGGCTTCTTTTACGCCCTCAATCTGCAACCGTAAGAAAATCAGCGTGTTGTATGCATTTTGGGGAGAATCTCGTTCTCGACCCAGGTACATGGAACTCTGCGGTAACAACGACCTGGCCTTTTCAAGCAAGCTATTGTCCCTTTGCAAGGAAATTGAGTCGGACTCAGTATCAACCCTCAGCGCGCAAACAGCGGCGCTCAGCATCGAAGGCATGATCGACGGGCTTTGGCAAAATTTCCTCATTGGTCCGCCAGGATTTAAACGCGCACAGGCGCTCACGGCAGTATTTGAGCTGCTTGAAATAATTTACCCCGACGAATATAAAAACATCCGTCAGCTTGCGGTTTCACAGGGTTAATGTGATCACTACCCACACAATCACACGGCTGGGCTTGTCATACAGACATCAATTATCAGCATGATTTCGATTTTTTGACAATTGACATCGACAGGTATTGTGATCACAATTAGTGTTATTGGATAAGTATGACAAACTAAGCACCATTATGTTAATGTCAAACAGGGCTATCGGTGATTAAGCTCCAGTAAAGCCATTAATAATAAAATAGCATTGAGCAGCAAGAATTGAAAACCATCCTTTGGAGGAAAATAATGAAAACTTTTAAACATCCCATTAAAGACGCAATAGTCGGCAGCGTCGCAACCGCACTGGTCATCGGATCGAGCGCGGCAATGGCCGCCGGCACACTGAACGTGACGAACTGGGCCGAGTACATCGCCGAAGACACAATTTCTAATTTTGAAAAAGAGTTTGATGTCAAGGTCACCTACGACGTTTACGATTCTGCCGAGGCTATCGATGCGAAACTGTTGGCCGGTAGTTCTGGTTATGACGTCGTCAGCCACTCAAGTTCCGATGTTGGTCGCCTGA
>QNFD01000334.1 GCA_003645435.1 Gammaproteobacteria bacterium
CCCGGTGGGGCGCCCGGTCTTCAAATCCGGTGAGGGGCGTACCACGTCCCTGGTGGGTTCGACTCCTACGCTCTTCCGCCACACTTCGATGCCACACCAAAACCCGGGGGGCCCGACCGCGACCGGGCGGGGTTCAAAAGTCTCTCGGCATTCGAGCGATCGATAAACTGTGCTGTAAAACCACTTTCCCGTAGACTAGCCTGCATGATGGATCGATTCCTACTCGCGCACGGCGCCGGCAAGGCCGGTGACGAGCTACTCGACGATTGTCTCAATCAACTGGGCGACATTCCGCCCGAGGCCAACTTCGGCTTTTTATACCTGAGCGATCAGCTGGCCGATGCAGCCGAGCCCCTGATCGATCGGCTCAAACAGGTAACCGGCATCACTGCCTGGGTCGGCACGATCGGCATCGGCATTATCGGTGGGGCGACGGAGTATTACGACCAGCCGGCGATGGCAATCATGCTGGCCGGTTTCAACGAGGCCGATTTTCAGCTGTTGCCGAACCTGCGTGCGGACGACGCGACACTATCTGCCGAGCTGGCCGACTGGTGCGCCGCCAACGATTTTAACGTGGGCCTGCTGCACGCCGATCCGGCGACTGCAAACCTGCAGGCATTGTTGGCGCAGCTCGGCGACGATATCCCGGCCGCCTTCCTGGTTGGAGGCATCACCTCGTCGCGCGGGCGCAATGCCCAGTTTGCCGACCGCGTCCTGCAGGGCGGCATCAGCGGCGCGTTGTTTTCGCAGGCGGTGCCGATCATGACCAACCTCACCCAGGGCTGTAGCCCGATCGGGCATCGTCATGTCGTCACCCAGTGCGAGCACAATATCCTGCATAGCCTCGACGACCGGCCCGCACTCGACGTGTTGGCCGAGGATGTCGGCGAAGGGATCGCGCAGGACTGGCAACAGGCCGCCGGCTATATTTTTGCCGGGATCGTGAATAAAAACTCCGACCAGGAAGACTACTCCATTCGCCAACTCGTCGGCATCGACCCGGACTCAAAGATCGTCGCCATCGGCGACTACCTGCAGCACAACGACGAGATTATATTTTGCAAACGCGATGGAAGCTCGGCGCTGGAAGACATGGAGCGCATGCTGCTGCAATTAAAAAAGCGTTGCGGCTCATCCATCAGGGGCGGTGTTTATGTCTCCTGCCTGGGCCGTGGCAGGGAACAGTTCGGCGACCATTCGGAGGAGGTCCGTTTTATCCATACCGTGCTCGGCGATTTCCCACTGGTCGGCTTTTTTGCCAATGGCGAGATCCACAAAAGCGCGCTGTACGGCTTTACCGGCGTGCTGACCTTGTTTGTTTAGTTTGCGAGAACAAATTGGTGTCAGAGAGAAAATTTCTCACAGCGTTTTCATATACCCGATCAGCTGGTAACGTTCCTCATCGGTGAAGTTGCGCCACGCCTCGTCTTCAGCGCGGGTTCGGATTGGTCATCGGAAATTGTCCATCCTCATCCCGAATGCCATGACAGGAAACACACAGTCCTGCAAACAAGGCTTTCCCTTTGGCCGCCTTGTCCTGATCGATTGGTGGCAATGGCGCTTGCCATTTGGGAGAATCCAGCCGGCCATAGGCTGTCGCAAGCCCGTCGTAGTTATTTTCGATGTAATTATCGAGCCAGGCAATAAATGGGGTTAGCTCCTGTTGCAAACGCTGCTTTTCGCCTTCACTGTAACCCCCTTGCGCCAGCACTTTTTTCGCAAAACGGGTCAGTTTGTCGTCATTTCCCACGGTCGCCTGCAACGCTTTGGAGAGATCCTCGATTAAAGATTGAAAATCGGATAGCGGCGGGCAGGCGAGATGCTGAAATTTTTGAAAGCAGAAACGGCTCTATATTGTCGTCCTTGACGAAGCCGATGGGCAGGCCATCCGAATTACGACCCGCGATCGGTTGTTGCGGAATATATCCCAGTCGCCGGATATTATCGTCAGCGCGGAACAACGCTTCGCTACCAGCCTGTTCCAGCGCGAGAAACCAGGAATACGGAATAAGCTGCGAGCCCTGTGGCTATGGCGCACCGTAAACACGACTAGTACTGCGATGCTTTCGAGCTGATTCTGTTACTATGCGCCGGCGTTTAATCGGACTCCCAGTTTGTGACCTCTTCTGCTTTTTCAACACTGCCTATCCGGGCGGACCTCCTGAGTAATATAGCCTCGCTTGGATTTGAATCGATGACTCCGGTTCAACAGCAAAGTTTACCGATTTTACTCGCTGGACAGGATTTACTCGGCCAGGCAAAAACAGGGAGTGGAAAAACCGCGGCATTCGCCATTGGCATCATAAATAAACTGGAAACGCATTGCCGACAGGTCCAGGCACTGGTGCTTTGCCCGACGCGTGAACTTGCCGATCAGGTGGGTAATGAAATTCGGCGATTGGCGCGAACCATACCCAATACAAAGATACTCACTTTGTGCGGAGGTAAACCAATTGCCAGACAAACCGCATCGCTGGAATCGGCTCCGCATATCGTCATCGGTACCCCGGGCCGTATTTTGAAACACTTGTCCAAAGGCAGTTTGAATCTGCAACAGGTTTCGACCTTCGTCCTCGATGAAGCAGATCGAATGTTGGACATGGGCTTTCTGGCCGACATAATGCTCATCAAGGACAGTTTGCCCGGCAAGCGACAAACCGTTTTGTTTTCGGCTACCTACGCTGAAGAAATTGTGAGTATCAGTAGTGCAGTTCAACAATCTCCAGTCAAAATTCAAATTGAAAAGTCTCACCACATAAAAGAAATCAAACAGACCTTTTACGAAATCCGGCAAGACAAAAGAACCGAGACACTGGTTGCCTTGCTCGAGCATTTTCAACCCGAATCCACACTCGTGTTCTGTAACCGAAAACAGCAATGCCAGGATTTGAAAGACGAGTTATGTAAGCGAGGCTTCCACGCCTTGAGCTTACACGGTGATCTGGAGCAGTTCGAGCGTGACCAGGTTTTGATTCAGTTTGCAAATCGTAGTAGCTCAATTTTGATTGCAACCGATGTTGCCGCCCGAGGACTGGACATCAAGGACCTGGCCGCAGTCGTCAATTTTGAAATAACGCCGGATCCTGAAATTCATATCCATCGTATAGGTCGTACCGGTAGAGCTGGCAATGAAGGGTTAGCGCTGAGTCTTTTTACAGCAGGTGAACAAAATCGAATTGATGCCATTGAAAGCTATCAAGGCAGCCCGATAAATATTGAAAACCCATCTATTTTGAAACCGCAGGGCAGCTCTATTCTCAAACCAGCCATGGAAACACTATTCATCAACGCTGGTAGAAAAGATAAAATCAGGGCCGGTGATATTTTAGGTGCATTGACAGCCAATACCGAATTACCCGGCAAGCTCATCGGCAAGATCGACATCCTGGATAAAATGTCTTATGTGGCTGTGGACCGAAAGGTTGCCAGGCAAGCACTTAAGATCCTGCTCGACGGCAAGATCAAGGGCAGGAAAATTCGCGTTAGAAAACTGGATAATTAAACAGAGTCTAGCCATTCAGTATGAAAATTCCCAAACGACTCAAACCGCTGTTTGAAGATGGTCTGATTGACGAAGTCATACGACCATTAATGAGTGGTAAAGAAGCCGATGTATTTATCGTGCGCTGTGGCAGTGAAATTCGCTGTGCGAAAATTTATAAAGAGGCGGAAAAACGAGGTTTC
>QNFD01000335.1 GCA_003645435.1 Gammaproteobacteria bacterium
CCAGACCCGGCCAAAATTGGTATCCAGCGCCGACACCACCGAACCGGTTGCGCGCAATCCCGTATCGTGCCAGTAATCGTCGGCGTCGAGAGCCCCTGGATTGGCATGATCGGAGGTAATGTTGTAACTGCCGAGCCAGGCGATTTGCGCGTCGATAAGGCACAGCTTGCGATGATCGCGATGGTTGATTGACGCGATCATGTGGAAAAACCGGGAGTACCAGCGTCCCGCGTAGAGGGCGCGTCGGTACAGGGAAAAATCCCAGGGTAAGGGATGAAAAACACGCACTTCACTGTTCGTCGACCTGAGTCGCTCGGCAATAACGCCGGCATCGTGGTAGGAACCGACACCATCAATCAATAACTGCAGGCTAACCCCCCTGGCGATGGCGTTTTCAAGCGCGACCAGGACTGATTTGCCGGTCTCGTCGAGTTTGAAAATATAGCTTTCCATCTTGATCTGCCGGTGCGCCCGATCGATATCGTCGATCAGGCCACCGAAGTACTCATGCGGGGTAAAAAATAACTGGCTGCTGACATGCACCGTCCTGGTTACTCGAGCGTGAAGTTGGCAAACAGGGGCAAATGGTCTGAGAGTTCACTCCAGGGAAGTCGTTCGAGGCAGCCCGATTCAATCAAATTGACGCCGCGAAAATAAATCCTGTCCATACGTAACATCGGCCGGTTCGACGGGAAAGTCTTGGCATAACATCCGTGAAGCTCGCGGAATGCCTCGTGCATACCCAGTTGCGACTCCAGCGCCTTGCCAAGGACACCGCTCCAGTCGTTGAAATCACCACCGAGTATTATCGGCTCGGAACTGTCGATGCTGCTGTCGATGTAGGACTTGAGCTCGCGAATCTGGCGCTTGCGTTCGAATCCAATCAAATCGAGATGTACGCAAAGCAGGTGAATATGGGAGTTCGAGTCGGGTAGTTCCAGCCTGCCGTGCAACAGGCTGCGGCTGGCGCGCTGGAAACGAGACAGATTGAGATTGTTCCATTCGGCGATGTTGAACTTGCTTAGTATCGCATTGCCATGGTGCCCCTTACGGTAGATTGCATTTTTGCCGTAAGCGTAGTGCGGCCAGATACTGTCTGCGAGGAACTCAAACTGGCTGACATCGGGCCAGGTCGAGATCTGATTTTCGTGATGGAAGTGGCGCCCCTGAATCTCCTGCAGCAGTATCACGTCGACCTCGGCGTTTTGCAGGTGATCCTTGATCTTGTGTAACACGAAGTCACGGTTGTAACGATCGAATCCCTTGTGAATGTTATAGGTCAGTATTTTGATCATCCAGGCGCTATCCGGGCAGTATAAATACTACAAATTGATATCATCCGAAAACCCGGTTATCCGGGACGCGACGCAAGTCCCTGAAAACTTCGATTTCCCACGGCCGGATTGCCATCATCAGGCTGGTGCCAAAGCGTTCCTCCAGCGGCAGCGATTCAGATTCGATGTTCATGTCATTCAACTCTTTGGCCAGATGCTGCATTTTCCTCATTATTTCGGTGTTCGCATTGCGCGAAATCATGCCCGACGCAAAAACCCTGCACTCACCCGCCCCATTGAAGGACGAATCGAGGAACTCAAGCTGCACCCTGTTCTCAAAAAACTGCTGAATGGGACCATTCGCTATCCACTCGAAGTTTTGCGCCATCATCAGTTTTACGCGATTGCCCGGCTGCAATTCAATCATCTTCATGCGATCGAGTCGCGCCAGTAATTGTATGCCTTCGGTTTCAGAGATGTCGTAGATGCGGATGATTTCAGCGAACTGGAGTTTGTTCATCAGCAACATTGCGACCAGCAGCAACCTGACGTCCGAAACCAGCTCCTGCTCCTGCTCATAGGTAAACTGGGTTGTCAGTTCTATATTTCTTTCCATCAAATGAACCAGGTCACTGAAATCCAGCTGTAGTAACGCGCAGACTTTTTCGAGGCGCTTTATTGAAAATGCTTCTTCCGAAAAAAGGCGCTTGACGCTGGTTTCCGATAGCTCCAAAGCCCCGGAGACCTGTTTATAAGTGATGCGCTGTTTTCTCAGCTCCTGCTTTAAAGTATCGATCAAGGGTCTGGTTTGCGTCATAATTTGTACCTCAAGCCCAGGTAAGTCCGAATAATGATACCACCGTTTCTTCGGCGCGTTAGTAAAACCCATCTGCGATCCACTCGGCGACATGATGCCTTGTGCCAAGCGGAAGCGCGTCGAACAACTCCTCCGATTTCTCGAAATCGGGATAAAACAACTGTTCCAGCAATTTTTCTACGGTCGCCGGATGCGAAGTCCCGAGATTGATTTCATTGTTCACCTGCAGACTCATCTTGTCGAAGTTGGCTGATCCGAGGCAGGCCCAGCCGTCGTAGACGGCGGCCTTGACGTGCGTCATACCCGGATAGCGAAATACGCGAATGCCATTACGCAACATGGTGTTTATCGCCGTCTGGTTACTGAGATCGAGCATACCGCTGTCCCCTTTTGACGCCAGCACAACACGCACGTCGACCCCGCGCCGCCGCGCCGCCGCAAGTTCAAGCAGGATCCTGTCGTCCGAAAAATAAGTGTTTTCGATAAAAATGTGGTGACGTGCGCGTCGTATTGCGGCCACCTGTGCGCGGTAGAGCTCCGAATTGTGTACCGAGGTGGACAGTATTCTGATCGGGTAAGACTGGCCTGAATCTTCCGCTTGCGGGCGATCAAATACACTGGCGAACCAGGCGAAATCACCGAGCAGGCTCGATTTGGTCCAGGATTGATCGAACTCGTATTGCAACTGACTAACAACGGGACCTCTGACTTCCATCATCAGGTCATGCCAATCGTGACGATACTCACGGCCTATGTTCATGCCGCCGACAAAAGCAAGATCGTCATCGATAACCGTGATTTTAGCGTGATCGCCAGTAAACCAGGGATTAGACTGTTTGCGAAACCGCACCTTGCTTTCGTAAGTCAGGTAACGGGGCATCGAAGCCGGTAGTTGCGTATCCGCCGGCAAACTGTCCGAATCCAGGCGCGCGGCGAACAGGTCGGCGAGGCCATCAACCAGGATCCTGACATCGACGTCATCCGACTTTTCACGCAGCAGATCGGCTATCTCCAGGGCGACATCGTCGTTATCGAAAATGTAGGTGCGTATGTCAATCGATTCCTCTGCAGTGTCGATGGCCCTGGTCAGGCGATCGAAATACGCTTCGCCATCGACCAGGAATTGAATTTCACCACTGGAAACGCTGCGTGATACCAGTCCATCGAGTTCCTGCTCCCAGGCAACGATATCCATCGGCGCGGCGAGCGTAAGCGGCGGAACCGGTTTGTTTTCAAGACTGGGGAGTCGAACCTGCTGAATGAAACTGCGCTCAACATAGCCTGTAAGGGATTTCAGGGTAACTGCATACAGGGCCTTGATCGTCGAAACCGGTCGTACCAGCGGATCAACCAGCAGTGTTTTACCTGCCAGGCCCGCGCTACTTTCAATGGTCGTAGACGATCGCGATGAACGATCGACCTGGTCGGGATCATCAAGATAACCCAATTGGCGATTCAACTCTTCAGGCAGATTTGCAGAAACTGAGAGTGTGGGCGTCGTGGTGCTGCTGCAACCCACGAAGAGTGTTAGTAGCAATGTGAAAGACAGACCAGTGAAGCGTGGTAAGGAAGCAAATATGTAAGACATTTTCTC
>QNFD01000336.1 GCA_003645435.1 Gammaproteobacteria bacterium
CATGTAATTCATTTTTTAGCCAGTCTTCGCTGTTAATGGTGCTGTTTTGTCGATGCAATCCCAACATCTCCATTTTGAGTACGTCTGCCTTTATGGTCTGCCCTGGATACTTGGCCGACAATCGTATTATTATATTCCTCAATTCTCGCACATTCCCCGGAAATGTATATTCATACCAGACACTTAAGGCCTCTTTATCAAGCTGAAAAGTAGCGATCTGTTGATCCACCTTTTGCTTGAAATATTCAAGCAGCAAAGCCTTGTCGTCACCTCTTTCATTGAGTGACGGCACCCTCAGGGTCAATACACTGAGCCGGTGGTAAAGATCTTCCCTGAACTGGCCTTTTCCTGTCGCTTCAATAATATTTTTGTTGGTTGCCGACAGGACGCGTGCGGAAGAATGCCGGGGCTGGGTTTCACCGAGTCGATAAAACTCGCCATCCTCGAGTACACGCAGCAGTTTGGCCTGTAAATCCAATGGCAAATCCGCCACCTCATCGAGCAGCAGGGTGCCGGAGCCAACTTCTTCAAAAAATCCTTTCTTGGTTTCGGTAGCGCCGGTGAAGGCGCCCTTAATATGCCCGAACAATTGCGATTCGAGTAACTCGCCATTGAAAGCCGCACAGTTCAGAGTTAAAAACGGCTGTTGTTTACGTGAACTACAAAGGTGGAGATTTCGTGCAGTTATTTCCTTGCCGGCACCCGACTCACCTTCTATTAACACCGGGTATGGCGACCCGGCCAGCTGCATAATTTGCATGCGTAACAGTTCTATCGGTTCGCTATTACCGATTAAACCTTCGATCGCACTTTCCTCGATAGCGCCGCCGCTGGCTTTAATCTGTCTCTTCAGACGAACCTTGATTTCCGCGATATCACAGGGCTTTGCGATAAAATCGACAGCACCGTCTTCCTGGGCCTGGAATACGTGTTTTTTATTGTCCTGGCCCGACAATACCAGCACTCGCGTCGAAGGATGCATTTGCGAAATTTTTCGTATAACCGCCAGGCCCTCATCCGGTTTATGGGTATCGGGCGGCAAGCCCAGATCCACCAGCGCCAGGGCCGGAGAAGTTTCCATTTTGCTTAACAACTCAAAACTGGAGAGCCGGTCCGAGGCACGATTAACCTGATAATCCTCGCTCAACACAAACTCAAGGCTATCGGCGATTATCGAATCATCGTCGACCAGCAAAAGGGTTGGTTTTTTTGAGCTCGGCAGCGACATTCTGTCATCCACAGGGTATAGACTCTTTATTATAGTGTCTAAATCTCAACATTTCATTTTTTGTTTAGCTTGTTTTGCAAACTACTTGATATTTATAGATTTATGGTGGTTGCACAGACACTGTAGCACGCAAACTTCGGTAAACATAATCGAGTGTTCCATAAGCCCCCGTTTGCGCGGTCGAGGTTAGCACATAGGTAATAATCGGTATTCCCGCTTCATCGTGTGCACTCGAAGTACAATTGAGCGTGATGCTAAATGAACTTAACGCGGTACCGGCAGCAGTAAACGGGGGATTCGCAATACAATTACCGTTGACCACGGATTCATAAATCCCCCATTCGATCCCCGCATGCGCGGCCTGCATCGCCCGTGCTCCCTGCTGTGCGTAAAGAACCGTCGACTGCTGCACGTTTCGAAATGTGACCATATAAACACTGAGCAGGGCCACCACGATGAGCAGGAACAGCGCGGTTATCAGGGTAAACCCGGATTGACTGCTCACGCTCCTCCGATCCAGCCTGGTTGGTACTCTCAATGCCGGCTTCATGGTACGTTATCCACGTGAACCTGGTGTAACAGGCTAACCGTCTCGCCGGAATCACTGAGTGTTATTTCCAGAGTGACTATACCCCCGCGTTGCGCGGTGCCGGCGGCATAGTTCAGATTGCAACTGGCAAGCTGCGTCACCAGGGGGCCCTGACTGGCGCCCGCGGGTGCCGAGGTTGGCTGGGCAGCCGCATAAGCATAATTACTATAACGCGTGATACGACCGCTGCCCGGAACACAGATATAACTGATCGGGCCATCGACAACGAATGCGCGTTGACCGGGGGATTGCTGCGCAAACTGAAACGATGGAACCATAGCGACGTGGTTTTCGATACCATTCACGGACAGGGTCAACGCGGTTGTCACCGGCGTAATAATTCCAGGATCGGCCCCGCTCACTGCGTCGCTATAAATATTGACTGGCGCGGTATTGTATATAACCAGACGCTGGCCTGCCGCCAGACTGGCGGAGTTCAAAAGCCCGAGAAAGTTAAACTCATCGTCCGCACTGGTGAAATCAAGGATATCGGTATCCGCGGTAAATCCAACTCCAGCTTCATCTCGATAGCGCGCGCCATCAATCGTATTGACCATTTCGAGCGCCCAACCCGAGCCGACCGGAGTGGTGCGTATGCTGTTGGGTAAAGCACGGCGCACATCCCGGGCTATTTGTCGTAAGGCCATTTCGGTCTGATCCACCAGAAACTGGCGCCGCACCTGGTCGTTATAGGCATCGATAGGGGTCGTTATCAACATGCCTGCACCGGTTGCCATAATGCCGAGCAAAACGATCACCACTATCAACTCAAATAGTGAGAATCCAGCCTGTATTGACCGAATGTGCATCAATAATTCGTCCGATAACCGCTGAGCAGTACAGGGTCAATCGAAGCATGGCTGACAGTAATATCGATGCGCAGTGAATTGATCGCGGCAATACCATTCAGACCATCGGAGACCACCGATACGCTAATGCTGTAATCACTCAAGGCGCCAATCGCGACGCCAAACTGATCCCTGACAACAGTATCCGGCAAACCATTATAATCCAGCACATCATCATAGGTGGGACGCGTATTTCCCGGACCAGGGACAAAATCCTTGAGTAGGATTTCTTCCATGTAGGCCTCTGCAATCGCGGTCGCCTGATGCTCGAGTACCGGATCGGCGCTGGTTGCCACCGTGCTGCTAAAAACACTCATCAATGCGGTTGCCGCGAGCGCAATCACGACCACCGTGACGATAATTTCAAACAGGGTAAATCCGCGATTCCGCTTCATTTCAGTTCGTATCATCATTTACCACACCAGCCCGGTCTGGCCACTGACTTCGAAGCTATAAGACGTGGTTCCATTGGTGAGGATGAAGGTTTCATCGCTACCGGGTATGCCGAGCGCATTGAAAGTCACCGTGGTAGTAGGGGACAGGTTAAAGCCGTTGGGGATATTCAGGTTTGCATAGTTATTGCCGCGATTAGAAGGGTTGACAACCGGGATATCGAAACCACCCGCTGCACAGCTTGCCCTTTGATCTAATTGATAGCCCGAAGCATTTACTGATACCTGCACAGCACAACCTGTGCTGATCGCCAGCTTCTGGGCAAAACGCACCGCGTTAACGGTATCGTCAAAAAATCCACGCGCGGCAAACTCGTCCTGATCGAACAGGCTGCCGAGCGCAAATACCGATAATATACTGAGCAGTACGATAACGATTATGAGCTCGAATAATGAAAATCCTACGGTACTTTTTTTATTTACTATAGTCATGGTTAACAGGTCACAAATTCATGAGAACTTAGTCACAAAAATTCACATATTTCATTTAGTTATACTACTATCCTAGTATATTACTTTAGAACTGACCTGTAATATTGAACTTAATCACTAAACC
>QNFD01000337.1 GCA_003645435.1 Gammaproteobacteria bacterium
TCCGACGCCAGGCGCAACCAATCCAAGCCCTCGATCGCGATATTGCCGTTCAGCAACTCAAGCGGCGATCCGGAGCAGGACTCATTTTGCGACGGCGTGACCGACGACATTACCACCCTGTTGTCGCAGTTTAGCGATTTGTTCGTGATTGCGAGAAATTCATCGTTTTCGTTCCAGCATAGCGATATTGATCCCGACCGCATCGCCGACGACCTGGGGGTGCGTTATATCCTGGAGGGCAGAATTCGTCACGCCGACCGGCGCATCCGCGTCAATGTGCAGTTGCTCGATACGGATAGCTCGCAGTACATATGGAGCGAACGCTACGACCGCGAGTCCGACAATATATTTGCGCTGCAGGATGAAATCACGCTCGCGATCGTCGGCAACATCGCGCCGCAAATCGAAATTGCCGAAATCGATCGCGCGCGCCGGTTGCCCTCGTCGAGCCTCTCCTCCTACGAGCTTTCGCTGAAAGCTATGGTGCTTTTTCATGACGGTGCCAAAAACGGTGAACTGGGGAATTTCAAGCGTGCGATCGAGCTTGCCCGCGAGGCGTTGGCAATCGACCCGCGCAATTCGCATGCCTTGTGGATCGAGGCCTATAGCCACATCTACCTGAACATATATCGCGCTGATCACGATCCACGCCAAGACATCGAGTACGCTACTGAAATTGCCGAAAGTTTTATCCAGATCGATAGCGCCAACCCGAAAGCCTATATTGCGCGAGCGTTGACATTTACCCTGATCGGCGAGCATGATGCGGCAATCGCCGATTATTACAAGGCCTTGGAACTCAATCCCAACATCGCCAGCAACCTGTTTTTAATCGCCTGGGGAGAATCGCTGGCCGGCTTGACCCAGGAGGCCAGGCGGCATGCTGAACGGGCGTTGCGCCTGAGCCCGCGCGATGATGGCAATTGGCTCGGCGAGGGCTATCTGGCGCTGACCCAGGCCTGCTTTGCCGAAGGCGATTTTGTCGCGGCCCGCAAATGGGCTGAGACTGCGATACAGGTGGGGATGAGGGCGCCGATGCGGCGAACTTTTCTGATCGCGAGCCTGGCGCATTTAAACGACGCCTCAAAACTCGATCGACAAAAGCAAGCGGTGGAATCTATTTCCCCGGACTTTGTGCCGAGCCTGCTACGCGGAGACGTGAGGCTTTTCAAGTTGCCCGAGCACAACCAGTTGTTGATCGACGGTTTGCTCAAGGCCGGTTATGCACCGTCGGATTAAAATATAAGACTGGTCCGCGTGATTTTCGCGCGCCGGACGTAGCGCTAAAAGGTGACGGAGGGAATGGCACTGCCTTAAGCGTAACTATTTGATATTGATTGAAAAAAGAACCTTATCAAGTGGTAATCTATTTATCACCAAACAAATCGATCCCACCGGGAGATCAGCCTCTGTGTATATTAATCACAAGCTCGCTAAGCTTCAACAATCGCGTGTTCGACGGCACAGCCTGTCATCCACACCTTTTACGTTTTGAACGATATCGTGGACCTTGGCGGCATAGTCTGGTATCCAGGCATCATCGGTCACTTTAACGTCTGCGATTAAATATACGGGCATCATTATTCTCCTCTTCGGTTAATACATTTTATCGGGAATTCTTTTTCAAAAAAAGTTGCCGTGCGCCAATTATACAGGTTTCAATTAGAAGTATTGGGCTATGAGATAATTGATACCCGGGGACCAGCTTTATTATTGATGCTGATAATATTGATATCTTTGAAATTGTCGAAAATCATGTCCTTGCCCGCCTACTTATGATCTTAGTGCGCCAATCGTAGGAATCGTATTTCCAGGCAGTCGTTACGCGGATAGTATTGGGGCATGCAATATTTTTAGGCAACGAACATGAACGAAGCGAAATTAAGCACAGCCCAGGAAGCCGAACTGGAGTGTCTTAAAGAGTATTTAAAAAGCATTGCCACGGTAACTGAAATCGCCATCGAGGCCGGGGCGGACTTGAGTCTGTACAATGATCTTTGCGCTGGGCTTAAACTCAGAATGAGAAAGAAACCCTCTTTATCCCTTGTGGATTAACACCCGCGAAGCTGTAAACTTTTCATAATGTCTGGCCATGGATGGCCCTTTTTTTCTCGAACATCAATGCTGCCCACACTTCAGCATGCCCATAACCCCTATTCCAATTCTCTTCGTTGTAAATTCCTATCGTAAACGGCAGCTTTTTATGGGTCCGGAAATTTTCACCTTTTACTTTTTGAGGGCTTCGGAAATTCGGTTTACCAGGTCAGGAATGCGCTGTTCCTGGGCACAGGAAAAGCCCAAAACAATGCCTGCTCGCTCCAGTGGTTTGATACAGTAAAACGATAGCGGTAAGGATTCAATTCCCGCGTTCAGCAAGAGCTTATGGGCAACCTGGTCCTTCAGGTCATTTTTCAGCCACGTGACAATGTGCATTCCCGAATCCGTTGTTTGCGGATCAAGACTATCCTTGCAGCTATTGGTCAGGCACTCAAATAAAATATCCCGGCGGTCTCGGTAGACTCGGCGCATTTTTCTAATATGCTCAACGAAACGGCCATCGTCCATGAAACGGGATAGCGCCTGTTCGACGATAGCTGATGCGCCGTGCCCAAGTAGATTTGCAGCTTTGGCAAAAGTATCGACCAGTCCAGGCGGAACAACAACATAACCAATTCGGACGGCCGCAAACATTGATTTTGAAAACGTGCCAACATAAAACACTCTGTGCTCACTATCCAGTGCGCTGAGGGCTGGTAATGGGCGCCCCCGGTATCGGAACTCGCTGTCATAATCGTCCTCGATAATCCAGGCATCGTTCTCATGAGCATAATTAAGTAAGGTCAGCCGCCGGACCAGACTCATCGTCGTGCCGAGCGGCTGTTGGTGTGAGGGGGTTGAAAAAATAATGGCCGGTTTCGGATACGACTCTATCGCGAATTGAATATCAAGGCCCTCACTGTCTATAGGTACCGGAGCGATATTCGCACCCATAATCTGCATGACGTCACGACCGGCGATATGTCCAGGATTTTCATACCAGACGGTATCGCCCTGGTTGAGCAGTACAAAAGCGATGAGAACGAAAGCCTGCTGAGCGCCCGAGGTAATAATGATTTGTGCGGGGTCTACCTGCATGCCGCGGGCGTCGCTTAAATGTTTTGCAATTGATGTCCTAAGATTGGAACTGCCGTTTAGCTGACCGTAACTCAAATGATGGCGTTGTTTACTGGTCATCGCATCCAGCAGATATTTGTTCCAGGTCTTGACAGGAAACAGATCCAGTGCAGGCACGCCGGGGCGAAAAGGTTCGGTTTCGCCATGTCTCGCGCTCGCTTTGGACGACATGATTGTATGCGCGCGATCCGAAATCTCGATATCCGGGGGTTTGATTTTGCGGCGGGGTCGCTTGACCTTCGGGGCGGTCTCAATATCTAAACCCTCAGAAACGAAGGTTCCGGCCCCTGTCTTCGCCTGGGCATACCCTTCAGCGACCAGTTGTTCGTAAACGGATTTCACTGTTATTCGTGATACGCCGAGTTCTTGTGACAATTCGCGAGTCGATGGCAGTTTCTCTCCCGCTGCCAGCGAGCCCTGTAGTATTAGACGCCGCAAAGAAGCGTCAAGCTGCCGATATATCGGAACCTGTGTATTTCTTTCGATGTTAAATCCGGA
>QNFD01000338.1 GCA_003645435.1 Gammaproteobacteria bacterium
GCCTGGCGCATCAATATGGATTTGAGTTCCCATATCTTTACGATGAATCACAACAGGTCGCGATTGCCTACGAGGCCGCCTGTACGCCTGATTTCTTCCTGTTTGATGCCCGGCATCGACTCGTATATCGCGGCCAGTATGATGCATCGAGACCAGGTAATGACGAGGCGGTAACAGGTGCCGACCTGAGAGCAGCCAGCCAGGCCTTATTAAACGACGAAAAAATCACCGATGAACAACTGCCCAGCGTGGGATGTAATATCAAGTGGCGTGCTGGTAACGAACCCCAGTTCTGCTGATAAGCCGTCTGTTTTACCGAGATGCCGAAAATTCCTGTAAGCACTGACGACCTCGTGATCGGCACCAGGACATACGACTGGTGCGTTAAAGCATTCCGAACCACGAGGAAACTGCTCAAACTCAATATCAAGTTGCACGATGAACAGGAAAACGGACTAAATTCAGTGAAGACAGGAGATATCTTCCTGTTTAACCATTTTGCCCGATTCGAGACTTTTATCCCCCAATATCTTATTCACGAGGAAACAGGCGCTTATTGCCGTTCGGTCGCCGCCAGTGAATTTTTTGAAGGTGACGAAAGGTTTAGCCAGTTTCTCTACTCTATCGGTGCGGTACCCAACGAGCTCCCCAATCTCTTTCCATTTCTTGCCAGGGAGATACTGCATGGTAGAAAACTGGTGATGTTCCCGGAAGGCGGGATGGTCAAGGACAAACGAGTCGTCAACAAGCTGGGGCAGTTCAGTATCTATTCAAGATCAGCGCTCGAGCATCGTAAACATCACCGCGGCGCGGCCGTAATCGCACTCGCACTGGATGCTTTCAAGACCGCGTTACTACGTGATTTTTCCAAGGGAAAATATGACCGGGTCGAACACTGGGCTGAACAGCTTGGGTTCGACTCGAGCGAGCATTTGATGATTAAGGCCTTAAAGCCAACCGTTATCATACCCAGCCATATCACCTTCTATCCGATTCGCGTTAACGACAATATTCTTACCCAGGCCGCTGGTTTATTCGGCAAGGGTATTAACAAACGATTCGTCGAAGAATTAATTATCGAGGGCAACCTGCTATTCAAGCATACCGATATGGATATTCGTTTTTCGAAACCGATTGTTGTCGGTCAATACTGGCGTTGGTGGGAAAAACTGCTGCTGCCCAATGTTGTTCATAGCTTCGATAGTCTCGACGAACTGTTTAAATTGAAATCCGACAAAGGCCACCTGGGAGGCCGACTGCATAGTCTCGGAATGCAGGCTAAAAGCTCCCGGCTGCGTGATGATTACATGCGTTCAATGTACGACGCGGTGACCATTAATCTCAGCCATATAGCCTCCTACCTGATTCTCTGCCTGTATCGGCAGGGGCTGCGCAGATTACGCTGCGTGCGCTTCCATAAAATGCTGTACCTGGCTATAAAAAAACTACAAAAAACCGACTTCCACCTGCACCGCAGTCTGTTGAATCCGGAAGAATATGGTGTCATCGTCAACCAGACCACGAGTCGTCTCGACCAGTTTCTGCGCACCGTACAAACCATGGATTTAGTACGCGTCGAAGACGATCATTACCTGCTCGAAGAAAAGCTGATCGCCGATTTCGAATTCGATGAAATTCGTACTGAAAATCTGATTATGGTATACGCAAACGAGATCGCCCCCCTGTCCGGCGTGACTTCCATGATTGAATCGGCCGTCATCCATATCAAGGAGCTCGATGCGAAGAAATTTGCCCAGCTTCGTTTCAACGATCAATTGCTGGCGCTGGCATGGGACCGGAAACAATTTAACAAACCACGCTACGAAGAGATCAATGCACAGCAGACAGCGACCGCCGATCCCAACTGGTTTTTTCTTGAATCATCGGAGCAATCCGCAACTGCCGTATTACTGATTCATGGCATGCTCGCCGGACCGCAGGAAATGCGCGGTCTGGGTGATCGCCTGCACGCCCAGGGCCACCATGTTCTCGGTGTACGAATCAAGGGTCATGGCACCTCTCCCTGGGATTTGCGCAGCCGAAACTGGCAGGACTGGCTGGCTTCGGTATCGCGCGGATACAATATCCTCAAAGCCTATAGTCAGTCGATTCACATCGTCGGATTTTCCACCGGCGGACTACTCGCCTTACTGCAGGCATCGAACCCGCAGTTTACAAAAATTAAAACCGTGCACTGTATCTCGGCGCCGGTAGATTTCATTAACAAAACCCTGAAATTCGTGCCCCTGGTTCACCATGCCAATAAAATTGTTCGCTGGGTTTCGTCGGAGGGACTGGTTCCGTTTCGGCCCAACAATCCCGAACATCCCGAGATTAACTATCAGCATGTGCCTATACGAGCCCTGTATCAACTACAGCTACTGGTCGATCATGTCCTCAAAGACCCGCTCAGTATCAGGGCCAATGTTTTCTTCTACCAGGCCGACCAGGATCCTGTGGTCGAACCTGGCAGTGTTGAAAAACTCTATCAACATATCGATGCACACGACAAATCCGTGACTATTATCGAAGCAGATCGGCATGGTATCCTCTACGAAAACCTGCAGGACATACAACAAAAAATTTGCTCCGCCATCCATTTCTAAGGACGAAACTACTTTATAAATCACCCCTGTCATCGTTATACTCCCCGCCTGTCACAGGCTTTTATTATATTTAAACAAAACATGCTTCGAGGGTCGCATTATGTTGATAGGTGTACCGAAAGAAATAAAGAATCACGAGTATCGTATCGGCTTAACTCCCGCCGGTGTGGTTGAACTGGTAAACAATGGCCACGAGGTCCTTGTAGAAAATAATGGTGCTAGTGCGATCGGCTTTGAAAATGAGCAATACATCAATGCCGGCGCCAGTATCGTTGATTCCGCGGAAGAAATTTTCGAGCGCGCCGAGATGATCATTAAGGTCAAGGAACCACAGTCGGTCGAATGTAAGATGCTGCACGAGGGCCAGTTATTGTTCACCTACCTGCATCTCGCACCGGATCCGGAGCAAACCAGGCTTTTAGTCGCCTCGGGTGCGACCTGCGTAGCCTACGAAACGGTTACCGATGAGCACGGTGGTTTACCCCTGCTAGCGCCCATGTCGGAAGTTGCCGGGCGCATGTCGATTCAGGCCGGAGCTCATCACCTTGAAAAAGCCCAGGGTGGTCTTGGTACCCTGCTGGGCGGTGTGCCCGGCGTAGCCCCATCCAGGGTTTTAATTATTGGCGGCGGTGTTGTTGGTACCCAGGCCGCGCACATGGCCGTTGGCATGGGCGCCGATGTCACTATCGTTGATCGATCCCTGCCAAGATTACGCCAGTTAGACAGTATATTTAACGGTCGTCTGAAGTGTGTTTACTCAACTACGGAGGCGATTCTAAATCACGCCCTAGAATCTGACCTGGTGATTGGCGCGGTCCTCATCCCGGGTGCAGCCGCGCCAAAATTACTCACCCGAAAGATTCTAAAGGATATGAAAAAAGGTGCGGTTGTAGTCGATGTCGCCATCGACCAGGGGGGCTGTTTCGAGACCTCGCGCGCAACCACGCACCAGGATCCAACCTACATCGAAGAAGGCGTGATCCACTACTGTGTTGCGAACATGCCCGGTGGTGTCGCGCGTACCTCCACTATTGCATTAACCAACGCCACCTTGCCATTCGTGGTA
>QNFD01000339.1 GCA_003645435.1 Gammaproteobacteria bacterium
CCTGACTTATCGCGGGACCGCCCTGGTGAAGACCGACATTACCTTTAACCCTTCGGGATCAACCAGTATTACCTCAATACAAGCAGTAATTGCCTGTGACGATCGCGGGTTTGCCAGTGGCAAGGGCATCATCATAACGATCACAGGTCGCGGCAGTGCAATGAAGGCAACAGAGACAGGGCAAAACACATGTTTAACAGATTGAGAAATCCTGGCCGAAGCCGGCAAAATAAAGTGATGGTTCCGCGCAAGTATCGTGGCGATACCATGATCGAGGTACTGGTGACAGTGTTGATACTGGCTGTCGGCGTGTTAGGTGTCGCCGCTATGCAGGTAACTACCTATCAGAATTTAAGTATCTCACACAGCGCCAGCATAGCCGCAATTGTGGCTGACGACTTTGCCGAGCGCATGCGCGCAAACGGCGTCGAGGGACTGGCGGATACCTACAATCATAGCGCCGACCCGGGTACCGCCTATACCGACTGTACCACCAATGCTTGTACAACATCACAACTGGCTGGTTACGACATCGGTATCTGGTGGGAAGAACTGGGTGCAACTTTACCGCTCGGCAGAGGGCAGGTGGCCCGCATTGGTGGTACCAATACCTTTACCCTGACCGTCCGCTGGGACGAAGATCGAAGTGGCAGCGCGGGCACCAACTGCCCAAAACAGTCCGCTGCCGACCTTGAATGTTACCAGCTTCAAGTAACCCTAACCATTTAACCTGATGAGCTTGCAAGAATCCGGGAATAATATCGTGAATAAAGTAATTTATACAAATGTGAATAATAAGCATCGGCAATCTGGTTTTAGCATTATCGAACTTCTGGTTGCGGTGACATTGGGAATGTTTTTAATGGCTGCCCTGGTTGAAGTTTTGCTGAGCGGCAACCGGTCCTTTACATCTGCCAACCACTTATCCCGTTTACAGGAGAATGGGCGCATAGCGACCGGCATGATTGTTACCGATTTAAAACGCGCCGGTTATATGGGCGGCAATTCCCAAATCGAAGATATACTGGGTAGTGAAGGACCCGTGATACCCGCGATTACCTGTCCGACCGCGGATACAACCTGGGGTCGTATGGTTACAGAAAGAATTTCCGGCCTGGATGACACCAATGCGGGTTACGCCTGTATCCCGAATTCGAGTTATCTACGCGGCGATGTATTGACCGTCCGCCTTGCCTCGCCGTGGATAGTCACGGGCGCTCTAAGCGCCAATCAAATGTACCTGCGCACTTCGATGTTTGAGGGCAAAATTTTCAGGGGCGGCGACACCGCCGATATCACCAACACGGTTTCGGATACGCCCCGGAGCGTACACGATCTGCTTTCCTACGCTTACTATGTGGGGGACTCGGGACGTACCTGCTCCGGCGCGGCGGTACCTTCATTGTTCCGCGTACGACTGGGTCCTACGGGACAGCCGCTAACCGATGAACTGCTTCCGGGAGTCGAACACTTTCAGGTTCAGTACGGTGTCGACGACGGTGTCGCCAACGTACAGTACCTGGATGCAAACAATGTTGCCGACTTCGACCAGGTGGTAACAGCAAGAATCTGGTTGCTGATACGCTCCGAATGCGCCGAAACAGGCTTTACCGATGGCAGAACCTATAACCTCGGTGACCAGGTTTATACCCCTGCCGACAGCTTTCGTCGCCAGTTGTATTCCAGCGTAGTCATGCTTAGAAACTAGAAAGCGGAGAACATTCATGAGATGTCGACAAATAAATTTTAAGCCCGGCCAGAATAGCCAACGCGGTGTATCGATACTGGTAGCACTGGTGATGTTACTGGTACTGACCCTAATCGGTGTTAGTTCGATGAATTCATCGATTGTAGAACTGAAGATGGCGAGCAGTATGCAACAACAGGGTATCGCACTGAATCGAGCCGAGGAATTGTTGAGAGTCGGTGAAACCAATATCGACACGATTATAACCAACCCCGCCGCATATGATTTTGCCGCGGCTGGCGACGGCTACTACGTTGCTGCCGACAATATTAATGTTCGTAATGTTGACTGGCCGACGCAGGGCCTGGTTTCAATAAAACCCGATGCCAATGTTGACGATACTTATGTCGTCGAATACCTGGGCGCCAAACCCATACCCGGCGAGTCGGTAAAAATAGCGACAGACGGCCGCATCGTAGGCGGCGCTGTCCACACCTTTCTCCTTACCACGCGCAGCGTGGCGGGCAAGGGTGCTGTTCGGCTAGTACAGAGCATATACGTCAGCGAAGACGCCCCTTAATTAAGTATTAATGGATTTTAGTGGAGAAGAAGTTATGAAATATTCAATTGGCCTGTCTAAATTCGCCGTAATAGCGACCTCGTTGCTGGTTAGTCAGCTATACGCCGCGGCCGCTTTTACACCGACCGACCCGGATACCGGGCTATGGACCGGTGAGCAGCCGCTGGGATCCATTGGCCCAATCGAATTGAGTGATTCCAACCTCGCCGGCGGTGTCAACGGCTACCGCGGCTGGTTCGAAAACGGTGCCTGGCAGGGAGACCTGATCGAGTATGACATCAGCGCCGGCGGCGCCCTGTCCACCAGTATCGACCTCACCGGTACTTCACCAGTGCAATCTACCGGGGGAACCAACTGGTCCGCTTTTTTACAGTTTGATACCAATGACGACGTCGCCACTTACTGGAATACCGGTCGGAAAATAATTACCCGCAACGGTAATTTGCAGATTCCGTTTCGCTGGGACGATTTATCAGATACCCAGAAGGCGGCTGTGGATTCGGTTGGATTTGCGAATGGCAACACCAGCAGTAATATCCTCAATTTTATCCGCGGCGACCGCAGCCTGGAGTACCCAAATGGTAGTTACAGGTATCGCTTTAGCTTACTGGGTGACATTATTCACTCCAGTCCCGAGTATGTGCAGGTTCCGAACGCCGATATTCCCGACTCGACTTACGTTACCTTTATTAACGACAATTTGAGCCGCGCCGCGAGGGTTTATGTCGGCGCCAATGACGGCATGCTGCACGCCTTTAACGCCGCCACCGGTGACGAGGTCTGGGCTTATATCCCACCGATGGTCATCGACAATTTATCGAAACTGGCCGGCCGCCCATTTTCACACACCTATTTTGTCGATGGCGGCACAACAGTCAGCGACGCCTATTTTGACAGCAAATGGCATACACTGTTAGTCGGTAGTCTCGGCGGCGGCGGCAAGGGTCTTTACGCGCTCGATGTGACCGACCCCAATCTAAGCTCGGAGACTTCCACCGCCAACGCTGATAAGAAGGCAATAGGTGAACTCGATAGTAACGACGGCACTTATGGCGATGACGTCGGCTACATATTTGGACCCGCGGTAATCGCCAAACTGAACGACGGCGACTGGTACGTGATTTCCGGTAACGGCGTCAGCAGTGTCAATGGTGTCGCCAAGCTGTTCCTGGTAAACCTGGATACTGGCGTTATCAAAACAATGGCTGCCGGCTCGGCTAACGGCAACGGCCTGTCTGCACCCGCGGTAGTCGATACCGACAATGACGGCAAGGCAGATATTGTCTATGCCGGTGATATCGACGGTGATCTGTGGAAGTTTGATTTGACCGATCCCGTGGCTACAAACTGGAGTACTACCGCCGCTTACAAGCTATACGATGGTGTCGGTACGCAGCCGATTA
>QNFD01000340.1 GCA_003645435.1 Gammaproteobacteria bacterium
GATTACCCCTGCGGTGTGCACACGTGCAAAAAATGATTCGATATCACGGACGACGGCATTGTGATCAAATACGCCTTCGAAAGTGACGTCACCAATATCGGCGATCTTGCAAAGCGCATAAGGGTCGATCCTGCTTACATGATGAATCGAGCGCATGAGGCTCGACTGGTTGCGTATTTCGCGTGGTCCGTGACGGGCGCCGGGCCTGTTCGTTACGCCACCATCGTAGGGTACGCCGATCAGTGCAATATCGAGACCCTCTGGATCCAGATGGTAAGGTGTGCGCATAAAAGTCGGGATTCCCATATAACGCGGAAGAGACTTTTGGCCCTGTTCTGTAGCCATGATTTAAACAACCATCTGTTGAAGAATTTTCTTGCTGCAACTAGCTTGTGGGCAAAGCGGAGCAACGCAGATATTTGTATTATTACCCCATATGAGTACTGGGCGCCAATTATCTTTCGCATTCGTGACTGCTTCGCATCTGGTCTTGCTGCCGCCTGCGACTTGTTGGCATAATGGTTATGCTTGGCCGAGCGATTCAAGCGTGCTTGCCAGCTCGTATTCTTCGTTGGTGCTCAATGGCATTAACGGTCGCTCACAAAATCGGGGTGAGTGGCAAAAGCCGACCCAATTGAAACATTCGACACAGGTTGGAATCGATATGGTTTTTTATATCGCCCTGGTAGTCATAAATGCTTTCGTATCTCAGGAGTTAGCATGCGAGCAACATAGATATGTACATCTAATGCTCCCTTGGCGAATCGATTAAAACAGGGGTTACAAATCCTGTCCGGCAGTCACAAAAAAAGCGCAGACGTAAACGTGGGCATTCCGCCCAACGTTCAGCAGTGAGAGTGAAATTGAAAAAAAAGCAATCATGACCGATCAATACGACGAATTAGGTAAAAGATTTTTTCGTGTTACCAGTATCGAGAAAACGGAACCTCCTACAGGAGTAACGGAAGGGGAATGGTATCAATACACAATTGGCCATGGAGAATCAGAAATTCATGGAAAGCGATCGGAAGCCTGCAATCGGTAACACGGCACGCTGAAGAATACGCTGAAAATCTTAATCAACGGACGCTCCTGGGGCATTCCGCCTATGCCGCTCGCAAACTGAAAAAGTGAAGCCTAAAATTATTGGGGGTGAAAAGCCCTAAGGGTAAAACCGGGGTCAGGGTGAACCTCCCCAGTTACGGCGCGGCGAGAAAAGTAATCATGCCAACTTCAATGCACTGCCATGAGCGTTATGCGAATAATGGTGCTGAAGTATCGCATGAGCATACCCGAGCACAGGAGCGGCAGATGCGACGGTTCAAGTCACCTGGCCAGGCGCAACGTTTCCTGGCCGTTCACAGTCAAGTTCACAATCTCTTTCGCATCGGTCGGCATCTCCTTGGGGCTGCTAACTATCGGTTGCTGAGAAATCGATCATATCAAATGTGGCAGCAGGTGACGTGCGCCTGCTGAACGAGAATGTGTCTATGAGCGCGGCCCAATTTGCCAACGTTGGCTAACTTGACAGTACCCCGCCGTTTACAACCTATTTAATCTGGGACGGCACTTAGTACCCGCTAATCATTATCGGAATCTCAGGGTAAGTGCGTTTACAGAGTGGAGTAGGGCAGTAGCATAAGATTAGTCAAATTGATTTCCTTCGCTTTCGATACTTAACCTGTCAGTACCCCCGACATAGCTCCAAATTTGCCTTGTGTTTTTCACTGCTCAGGCGTTATGATCCGTGGTTAGATGCCTCTGGCATCGAAAGATTCGCAGTTGGGTATTTTTAGAGATTATTAATCTGTTCCCCGTAATCAGTCAGTTTAAAAATCGGCATAAACGCGGCATTGTTTACACGATGCTGTTAGCGTTTGCGTTTAATCTGCTGTTACCTTTTTTTGCCTCTTACAACCTGAGCTCTGCCCAGGCGGCCAGCGTAAATGATTTATCGGCGCTAATTGGCGACAAGGTTCTGCTCTGTACTTCCACCGGCTACAAGTGGGTCAGCCTGAGTGAATTGCAGGCTGAAAAACCGGCACCTGAAACCGGGAAACATTATAAATGTCCGCTTTGCTATCTTCATGTCGACAAGCTTGAAGCTATTCCTTCCGACTACTCGATGCTGCTGTCGGTATCGTCGGCTTACCAGGTTTCGACCTATTCAGGCGCTCCTGTCGAAAATCCGAAAACCGTCTGTCTGTTATTCGGTCGATCAACCCGCGCTCCACCCACAACAAATCTCCTCTAGCTAAAACCATTTTTATTTTGTCGAGTTGATGCGTTCACTCGATATGAGGCCGTTTCAGTATTGAAACGCCATCACTAATGTATTTGGAGATTTTGAAATGTTTATTAACCGTATTTTACGTTTAACGCTGGCCGTGCTGGCCGCTTTTTACCTGCTTACCGGTCCAGCGCAAGCAGGCAGTATCACCGACACCGAGAATCGTCAGGTGACCGTGCCCGATCATCCACAACGCGTGTTGCTGGGATTTTACTTTGAAGATTTTTACGCCATTGCCGGTCCCGAAGCTTTCGACCGGGTCGTGGCGATATCCCGGGATGCCTGGGCCGGTTGGCGCCCGTCGCAGTGGTCAAGATATGTCGCGGTAACCCCGCGCCTGGAAAACCTGGTCGATGTTGGCGAGATCGACGCAGGCACCTTTAATATCGAAGCGGCGATCGCATCGCGTCCCGATGTGGCGCTTCTTGCCGCCTGGCAATTTCGTAGCCTGGGTGATTCTGTAGACAAGCTCGAAGCCGCCGGCATTCCGGTGGTTGTCGTCGACTTCAATGCTCAAACCCTGGAAAAGCATGAAAAAAGTGCCTTGACCATTGGCCGGCTAATGGGTTCCGAAGCCCGTGCGCAACAACTGGTTGACGAATACAAGTCGGCCTTTGCCGATGTGCTGGCACGCGTAAAGGCGAGTACCGAAACCCAGGGCAGGAAACGTGTTTATGTCGAACTCGGCAACAAGGGCGCGGATACTTATGGCAATAGTTACGGTAATACCATGTGGGGAAAAGTTATCGAATTCGCGGGTGGTGAAAACATCGCTGCCGGTAAAATCGAAAACTGGGGGCCGCTTAATCCGGAATACGTAATCGCCAGTAACCCCGATGTCATTATCATTCCTGGTTCTGCCTGGCTTAATCGTCCAAAGGCGGTATTGGCCGGTTTCGATGTCAGCGCTGAAACCACCCTGGCGAGATTGCGTCCTTATACGCAGCGTCCTGGCTGGTCTGGCTTGAAAGCTGTGAAAAACGGCGAAGTTCATACTTTGTACCATGGTGGTGCCCGCACTTTATACGACTATGCCTTTCTGCAATATATCGCCAAGTGTCTGCATCCCGAGGCATTTAAGGATGTGGATCCGGTGGCATCGCTTACCGGGTTTTATGAGCGTAATCTGCCGATCGAGGCAGAGGGTACATTCATGATTCAACTCGACGATTAATAGCTAACGCGGTCAAATTGGAACGGGGCGGATTCAATTCGCCCCGTTTCTCAGCAAAGGAATTTAATATGTTATCAATTGCTTCCGGGGTAACCGCAAAGGCCAGTCTGGACTACCAGGATTTGATGGCTCGACGCCTGATCTACTTGCTGATCATCTTGTCTGTTCTGATAGTGGCAGCTTTGTTCGATGTGTTAATCGGCC
>QNFD01000341.1 GCA_003645435.1 Gammaproteobacteria bacterium
GGTGTTGCCCGCGGGAGCAACCCTGTTCAGTCTATTCCTGGGCTGGTACGCGCCCTATAGCGGTACCATCAGGGCGCGGCTAGAGGCACTGGAACCCGGGTTTGCTCGCGTAGTTTTACGAGATCGACGTGGGGTTCGAAATCATTTGAAATCCATTCATGCGATTGCGCTTATCAATCTTGGTGAGATAGCAACCGGTCTCGCGGTGCTATCCACATTACCCGGGAATATGCGCGGTATCGTGCTTGGTCTGAATGCCGAATACCTCAAAAAGGCGCGTGGAAAGCTAACTGCCAGTGCGAAATTCGAGTTGCCCGCCAAGATTGATGACAATACTCCATGCCAGGCACGCACCGATATCGTCGATGAAGCAGGCGAGGTGGTCGCGATAATTCGCGCCGACTGGTTGATAGGATATAAAAAACAGTTATGAGCGAAATTCAATTGCCGCCCGCGGCCCAGACATTTACCCAGGCACTGGGCATCCGCTATCCGATTATTGGCGGTCCGATGTATCCTTGCAGCAACCCGGAACTGGTTGCCGCTGTTTCAGCAGCGGGTGGCATCGGCGTGATGCAACCAATTTCGTTGACATACGTGCACTGCCATGAATACCGGGCAGGTATTCGGCTGATGCGAGAGCTGACCGATAAACCGATCGGGATGAATGCACTAATCGAAAAATCATCGAAGAAATACCAGCAGCGTATGTCGGAATGGATCGATATTGCGCTCGAAGAGGGTATTCGATTTTTTGTCACATCGCTGGGCAAGCCGGACTGGGTGGCGAAACGAGTACACGCGGTCGGCGGCCTGGTTTATCACGATGTCACCGAGTTGAAATGGGCAAAAATCGGGATCGACAATGGCGCCGATGGATTGATTTGCGTGAATAACCGTGCCGGAGGCCATGCTGGAGAGAGAGACGCCCGGCAATTGTACGATGAGTTGAAAATGCTCGAAGTGCCTATGGTGTGTGCCGGCGGTATTGGCGATGCGCAGGGGTTTTACGAGGCGATGGATATCGGTTATGCGGGTTGCCAGTTGGGCACTCGATTTATTGCCAGCCGGGAGTGCCGTGCGAGCGGCGTCTATAAACAGGCGATACTCGACGCCGGCGAATCCGATATCGTCCTCTCGGAGAGGATTACCGGCATTCCGGTAGCGGTGATTAATACCGATTTTATCAGGCGCTCCGGATTAAAATCGGGATGGTTCGCGAAATGGATGCTATCGGGTAATAAAACCAAGCACTGGATGCGAACACTCTATGCCCTGAAGTCTATATGGCAACTCAAAAAGTCGTCGCTCGATGAAAGCGGCAATCGTGATTACTGGCAGGCCGGCAAAAGTGTTGCCGCAATCGATTCGATAGAAAGCTGTGACCGCATCATACAGAATTTAATAAAGAAGCCTGGAGAATCATGATGGCCGCATTAATCTACGTCCACGATCCCATGTGTAGCTGGTGCTGGGGATTTACCAATGTCTATGATCAATTAATCGAAGGTTTGCCGGCAGAGGTCGAGATACATCGGCTGGTGGGAGGGCTGGCCCCCGATTCGGATGCGCCTATGCCGGAACCGATGCGGCAAATGTTACAGCAAACCTGGGCGCGTATAGAACAGATGATACCCGCTAAAAAATTCAATTTTGATTTCTGGAGTCAATGTGCGCCCAGGCGTTCGACTTACCCGGCCTGCCGGGCGGTAATTGCGGCGCGCGCACAGGGTGAGCAATATGATTTGATGATGACACGGCAGATACAACAGGCTTACTACCAGCAAGCCAGAAATCCGTCGGATAACGACACCCTGATTGAACTGTCGTCCGAAATAGGACTCGATACGGAGCGATTTGCGAGTGACCTGGTTGATCCCGGCACACGGGAATCATTGCTCGTTGAAATCAACCAGGCAAGATCGCTCGGCATCGACAGCTTTCCGAGTCTGATGTTGAAGCAGGGGGGGCAGTACTATCGTATCTTGTCGAATTACACCGACGTCGAACCGATTCTGAATCAGATCAATGACTGTATAACTTGAAAAGCCAAAGATACCGTCATGCCGGCCCACGAGCCGGTATCCATTGCAATCGAAACCAAGTCAACTTCAAGTAGCTCGTTTCAATGGATACCGGGTCAAGCCCGGTATGACGATGGTCGGCATGACGGGCACGGACCGAAGGCTGGGATGACGCGACCCGATATCAATGCCTTCATAACTGGGCAGGTTTAAGCAGTCTAGCTGGCGTAAGGCAATTCAACCGGAGTCAGCTCCACTTGCGGCTGGTCTAACAGGCAGAGTTCATTGTTAGCCGCCTTTTTGATCTGGGCGACATACAGGCAATAACATAAACCATTGCCGTCGGACACGGCATCGACGACCTTGCCACTGCCATCGGCAGATTCGGCGCCTTTGGCGCTGATCTCGTCGCCCGGCGCAGGACATTGGTCCGTCTTTAACGTGGTGAGAAACATGCGTCGCTTTAATTTCCCCAGGTAATGCATGCGCGCGACGATTTCCTGTCCCGGGTAACAGCCTTTCTTGAAGCTGACACCATCGAGTAAATCCAGGTTCGACATCTGTAATACAAACTCTTCAGAAGTTTGCGGATAGATAACCGGCATCCCGGCCTTGATTTCGGACATCCGCCAGGCGTCAAAACTGGCCACCCGCAGATGTTGACTAAACTCGTCCCAGAGTGATTTTACTTCATCGATAGACAGGCATAACACCAGGTATCGATTCTCATTGTTAACGCTGTTGAGTCGCAATGAAATAACCGTATCGCCCTGTAACACCTGACCCGCTTGCTGAGCCAGTACAGGGTGCTGGGTCACATCGCTATTATTAGTTTGAAGCGCAAACCGTGCGAAATGCTCCGATGCATTGGCCAGGTTTACCTTTGCCTGGATAACGAACATCTGTAATCGCTGCAACAACGACTCGACCAGGCCAAGCGGAGTGATTAATAAATATCCGTTTGAAATTTGAACAATTTGAAAAATTGCCAGTAAGCGTCCCTTCGGAGTCGTATAAGAACTGAGCTGAAACCTGGTCTCGTCGATATGGCTAATATCGTTGCTAAACTGGTTTTGTAAAAAACTCTCGGCATCGTCACCGGTGACTAGTATCAGGCCTAGTTCACTGGCATCGCAGATGAAATTACTGGTCTCAATTGCAGCTGCCTGGGTCTCAACAAATGTTTGCCAGTCTTTCATCTAAGCTTGCTCTCCTGTTGATGAATGGCCCAGTCGATATGTTCCTGGATAAACCGGTTATGCTTTGCATAGTCGGATTGAAGCGTGGCTATTATATATGGATCATGGCCGGCGTTTCCAAGCGCAATGACAATATTTCGCAGCCAGCTCTGGTATCCGATGCGTCGAATTGCCGAACCCTGCATTTTTAGCTCGAAATCCTCACGGCTCCAGGCGTAGCATTCGAGCAGGGAAATACGATCGAGCCCGTGTCGCGGTTCAAAGTCAGATTCCTGGCTTAGCTTAGAAAAGCGGTTCCAGGGACAGAATAACTGACAGTCGTCGCAACCGTATATGCGGTTGCCTATCGCCGCGCGAAACTCGACCGGTATTGCCGATTTGTGCTCGATGGTCAGATAGGAGATACAGCGTCTCGCGTCGACCACGTAGGGTGCCA
>QNFD01000342.1 GCA_003645435.1 Gammaproteobacteria bacterium
GATGCGGTTCGTACATCATGCCCCCTGCTCAAAGTCTTTTTGAGATGACAGGCCATACAGTTAGTATTGACTTCATACATCAGGTGGGGGATACCGGAGATATCTTCGTTAACCGGAGTACCGGCGAGTAACAGTTTCTGATATTTGTGCTGATCGACGTGGCAGAGCTGGCAATCCTCGCGCACAAAATCGAGATGATCGGTTCTGTTCCTGTGTTCGATTACACTGTGGCAATCAAAGCAGTCAGCCTTGTCGGGTACATGCTTGTCATGCATGAAATCCCGATCACCTGCGGTTGCCAACAGCGTCTGGCTCCGGTTATGGCATGCCAGACATCCGTTAGAGACAACATTTCCGGTATTTACCTCGCCCCCACCTTTGACCACCTCAAAGTGGCAACTCTCACAGGCTACCTCGGCTTCCTGTATTGTCTGATGCGTAATCGGCTTACTGGTTGAGCTCTCATCGCCTGCCTCTAACTGGCTTTGTAACGAGCTGGTCGGAATCGTATGGCAAATATCACAGCGGGATGCCCCCTGGTTAAAATCGATAGCGGGTCTATTGGCAAAACTAATTTTTCTGATATCTCCATCGCTCATTACGGCCTTCTCAAGCGTGGGTTTTTCCAGTTTTAAATGGCACAGGTAACAGATGTCTTTGGGTACCTCGAAATGCTTGTCTTCTGTTACCTTGAAATGACAGGTGTCACAGGTAATCTGGTGTCCATCCAGGGCTTTATCACCGAAGTGGACCTCGTGTTTGAAGCGCACCTTTTCAGTGAACTGTATCTCCAGCTGCGCCAGGTTATCGCGGTTGTGGCAGCCGGACTGCAGGCAGGCGCCGTCCTTTATCACCGGTCGAATGGGTAGTGGCGCGTCTGGATCATAAAGGTAGGCAGCCAGGTGGCGTAGCCCTTCGTATTTGGCTTTTAGGGAAGTATGTTCACCCGGAAGAAAGTGGCAATCTATGCACTCAGCCTGCATCCCGTCCGGATTATTGTCTTCGTGGTGATAATTGGACTGCCATGCATCGTACTGCTCTGTCATGGTGTGGCAGCTGCCACCACAAAACGAAGACTGTGCGGTGTAATACTCGGAACCACCCCAGCCTGCTAACAAAAACAGAATAGCGCCGGTAAAAACAAGTGCTGTCATTCGCCAGGTGACTCTAATATTCAAATCCACCACCAGAATTCATTGCTTGGCATTCCTCCCGATCCCCACGCAAAAACCTTAGTCCGACTACTTTTGCAATAAGACTCTATAAAACAACTGCAAAGGTCATGCCACAGCCATAGCTGCTTGAATTAACAAGGGATAAAATCGGCTCAGCGACAGAAACCTCACATTTGTTACCTCGCGGTAACATTTATTGAAAATCCGTAACTTTTCCGATTAGCGCTTAAAATTCATCTGCTTAGGGTGTCAGAGCGGAAAAACAGGTTACCGATAAGTAACAAGCCGCCACATGCGAAAAATATAAGTGTGACGATCGCTTCACTTTTCATCAGAAAGGAGTAAAAAAGGTATTGTCGGGATCGCTAAGCAGCAGTATCCCGGCCTGGTATTTTATTGAGGAAGAACGGTGCGATTGATTTGTGTTTTCCTGATATTCTGGATTACCCCGGGTTTCGCGGCCAACGCCGAGCCACCTATCCGCTTTGGCCTAACTGCGGTGATACTGACTGAAAACATCAGATTTCTGGATAAGTGGAGTCAATACCTGGAAGCTAAAATGGGCCGCAAAGTCGAATTTGTGCTGCGAAGGTCTTATCAAGACGTAATGGATCTACTCGACTCGGGCGCCATCGAATTTGCCTGGATTTGCGGCTATCCCTACGTGCAAACAAGAAAACCGGAATTTCTTCAGCTTATGACGGTGCCTGTTTACCGGGGCGCACCGCGATACTTCTCTTACATCATAGTCCCTCATAATAGCGCTTACCAACGAGTCGGCGACCTCGAAGGAAAAATTTTCGCCTTTTCTGATCCTGACTCGAATTCAGGTTTTCTTTACCCGCTATCCTTGCTGGCGAAGAATGGTGATAAACCCGAGACCTTTTTCCGGCAAACCTTTTTCACTTTCAATCATACGGAGACGATAGAGGCTGTTGCCGAGCAGGTTGCAGACGGCGGCGCGGTAGATTCATACATATGGGAATACCTTGCGGCATTCAAACCAGAGGTTGCCGGCAAGACTCGAATAATCAAAAAATCTCCGAGTTTTGGCTTTCCACCTATCGTTTCACATTTAGGCGTAGACGCTAACACGGTCAAGTTGATGAAAACTACACTGGAGAGCATGAATCAGGACGTCGCCGGCAAGGCGCTTCTGGCGGAACTCAAGCTGGACGGTTTTGGACATTACCCGGATTCGCTATTTAACGATATCCGCGCTATGGCAAAATCTATCCAGAGATCTATTCCGCATGCGCTGGATGTCACCAACTGACTAATTGCAGCGTATAAATGCCGATACTTAGCCCAAGATCCTGGCCATTGGCGATAAAGTTATCGCTCACAATCACGGTGGTTGTGACGATGGTTGGATTCATGATCGGTGCGGTGATGGTTGTACAGGACTGGAGCCGCTTTCACGATGAATTGGGTGAAAAGGCCCTGTTATTATCGGAATCGGTTGCTATCACCACCCCCAGGGCAATGCTGCGTAAGAATTACTGGGGACTCTATCAAAGCCTGAAGAATATAGTCGCCAGAAGAGCCGAAACGGGAGGGGGCCATGAAGTCATCACGGCGATGATACTCGATGCAGAGGGCATCGTTCAGGCCCACCTTCAACCCGCTGAAAACCCATTGGGCCTTATTTTTTCACCCGCTAACAAGGTTGAAGAAGAGCTCTTAACGCAGGCCATGAGCGCATCAAAACCCATCGTTTTAAGCAGAGGTGGTTTTTCCGAAGCCGGTTTTGTGGAGGGGGTTGTGCCTTTCTTCTCCGACCAAAAATATATGGGTGTGGTTCGAGTCCGATTATCTGTCGCCCGGTTATATGAAAAGGCCAAAAGTTCCGCGCTCATCGTTATTCTGCTGGTATTTTGTTTCGTCATTATCGGTAGCGTGCTGGGTACCATGGTTGCCAGGCGCATGGTCAAACCTCTCACCGCAGTCACCCAGGGACTGGAAGCGGTCGGACGAGGTGAGATGACCGATTTTGCGCCGGTACCGGTAAAGGGCGGGGATGAAATTGGCCGTCTCAGCATTACCTTCAATCAAATCATGTCGGAACTGGCTGAGAAAAAGATGCTTGAAGAGGAGATCGCGATGAGTGAAAAACTGATAGCCCTTGGTCGCATCACCGCCGGTGTTGCGCACGAGGTTAACAACCCTCTTGCCGGGCTGCTGAACTGTATCGATACATTGCAAAAACATCCTGATGATCAAAAACTGATTGATCGTTATCTACCGGTTATCGATCAGGGCCTGCACAGGATTAAGGACATCGTTCATAACCTGCTGGTCGGGCTTAAGATCGAAGAAAGCGATGAAAATGTAAATATCGAACACATCGACAAACTAAAGGATCTCATAACAGCTGAAATTGGCGACAAGGACATAGAAGTCATCTGGAATAACCGCGCTGACAAAAGTCTTAATATTCCTGCGAAACTTGAGCAGATCGTTTTTAATCTGCTGAAAAATGC
>QNFD01000343.1 GCA_003645435.1 Gammaproteobacteria bacterium
AAACAAAACCACCCACACAAACCGGGAGGACAAATCACTCCATAAAATAGTACTAATAACAATAGCAATCAGTATCAGGGCGCCACCCATGGTCGGCGTGCCCGCCTTGCTGAAATGACTTTCGGGCCCGTCATCGCGCACGCTCTGACCGATGTTATAGCTACTCAGATAACGAATCATGCGCGGTCCGACGATCAATGAAATGGTCAGCGCGGTGAGCACCCCCAGTATGCTGCGCAGGGTCAAATACTGAAATACATTGAAACCGCTATGGAACTGCGAAAAAAACTGGGAAAGCTCATACAGCATGATTTACATCTCCCCGACCATCGCGTGTTATCAAACGGTCGACCAGTTTATCCATACCCGCACTGCGTGAACCTTTTACCAGCAGGTTGACGTCCTTATGTATCTGCCCGAGGATGCTATCGGCCATTTCATCGATTTGCTCATAACAATAACCATCGCTACCAAACTCATCGCTGGCCAGACAGCTCATCGCCCCTACGCCAAACATTTTTTTTACACCGTGACTTTTCGCCATCCGCGCCGCTTTTTTATGCAGTATTTCGGCCTCACCGCCAAGTTCCGCCATATCGCCCAGCGCAAGCCAGGCTTCACCCGGTAATGAACACAATACCTTTACACCGGCTTCCAGCGAAACAGGGTTGGCGTTATAACTATCGTCAATCAGCAGGCTGTGTTTTGGGCCCTGTATGGTTTGCAAGCGGCCCTTAACGCCGGCAAATTCCGCCAGGTTTTGTACAGCGGGTTCAAACTCAACACCGGCAAGTATTGCAATCGATATTGCCGCCAGCGCATTACGCGCATTGTGTTCACCAAAGACGCCGAGGTGGACAGAACTGCTTAACCCGCTATACCTGACATCGAGCATCAAACCGTGTTTATCCTGGCGCCAGTCGGCACCTACATCGGCGTCATTATCCAGCGCGCAACCGAGTCGGTTTTCGGCAGGACATATCGAGCGCCAGTAGGTGCTGGCGGCTTCATCAAGATTAAAAAGCGCTCGATGGCGCGGTTTGCAATAGGCGTAGAGTTCACCCTTCGCCTCGATAACACCCTGCACCGACCCAAATCCCGCCAGATGCGATGCGGCAACATTATTAACGTAGACAATGTCGGGATCTGCTATCTCAGCGAGATGGGCGATTTCACCTTTATGATTTGCGCCAAGCTCGAGAATGGCATAGCGATCGTCCAGGGATAACTCGAGCAGGGTTAGAGGCAAACCAATGTCATTATTGAAATTTCCTTTAGTGGCGTGCGTTGTCGCTTCCTTGCCCAATATCTGAAACAACATATCCTTGACCGTTGTCTTACCGTTACTTCCGGTTAAGGCAATCACCGATGCCGTACAGTTATGCCGCCAAAAACTTGCCAGGCCTGCCAGCGCCTGCCGACAATCCTTAACCACTATTTGAGCGATATCGCAATCGACCTCAGTTTCAACCAGAGCCGCCACGGCGCCATTTTGATAAGCACTGTTAACATATTCGTGGCCATCAAAATGATCTCCCTGAACGGCCACGAATAGACGACCGCTACAGTCCTTGCGGCTATCTATCGTCACCCCATGAAATTGCTGCTGCAAAGACTCGCAGCTGGTCTCGCCAAACAGGGCCAGAACCTGATCCAGGCTCATGCTAATCATGATGTTGCCAGGAAACGCTGCACGACATGACGATCGCTAAATGGAAAGCGCTGATTACCCACTATCTGTTCGAGCTCATGCCCTTTACCGGCGATGACAACCAGGTCGTCAGCAGCGGCCTGGGTGAGGGCATACTCAATCGCGGCCTGCCGATTATGTACCACGCAGGCCCTGTCCGGTTCACCCAAACCCTCGATGATTTCGGCGACTATGTTCTCGGCAGGCTCGGTGCGCGGATTGTCATCGGTGATAATAATTCGATCCGCCAGTTCTTCGGCCGCCCGGCCCATACCCTTGCGTTTGCCCTGGTCACGGTCACCGCCGCAGCCAAAAATGCACCAGAGTTTGCCGCGCGTATGCTCCCGGCTGGTTGTCAAACAGGCTCGCAGGGCTTGTTCAGTATGAGCAAAGTCAATCACCGCGGTTGCGGTATTTGCATTCCCGCTAAATTTTTCCATGCGCCCGGGGATGGGCTGCAGTCCATTCACGGCCAGCTGAATCTGGGCGTGTTCCAGCCCCAACGCGATTAGAGTCGATATACAGGCCAGGGTATTATCGATATTGAATTGACCCATTAACGCCGTAGAGGCCCGGATTTCACCGAGCGGCGTCGCTACCTGCATATCCAGACCACGATCGGTAACTTCACTATGCAGCAGATAAACCTCAGCACTGGCTTCTTTGCCCGTTGCTAACCTGGAATAACGAATCATGCCCTCGGTTTCCAGCTCTTCAGACAGGCTAAGGCCCAGTTCATCGTCGGCATTCAGCACTCTCGCGCTCAAATCAAAGTCACGAAATAATCGTGCCTTGGCCGCCGCATACTGTGCCATATCCTGGTGGTAATCGAGGTGATCACGACCGAGATTGGTGAGGACCGCGATATCAAAATGACAGCCGCTTACCCGATACTGCTCAAGTGCGTGTGACGATACTTCCATAACAACGTACTCACAGCCCCGGCACTGAAATTCATGCAAATAAGTCTGCAAGCTAACCGTGTCCGGCGTGGTATGCGTAGTCGGTTGTAACTCATTGCCGACGCCATAACCCAGCGTACCGATACTGGCCGTGGACTTACCGAGCCGTCCCAGGGCCTGGGTAAGCAAATGGGTCACACTGGTTTTGCCGTCCGTACCCGTAACCCCAATTATTTTCAACGACTTGCCGGGTTCTCCATAAAATCGACTGACTATTTCACCGTTGGCCCGGTCCAGCCCTTCAATTCCAATCCAGTGAGCCTGCACCTGTTTGCTGAGCAGTGGAACTCGCCGCCGGCAGTATTCATCGCCGGCATCGTATAAGATAACGACCGCTCCGGATTTAACCGCATCGATAGCGAAATCGATAGCATGCGAATTAATACCCGCGAGTGCAATAAACAAGGTATTTTCGAGTACCGCTCGACTGTTACTCGCGATATTTAATATATCGATATCCGGCACCGCGTCCCTGCTCACGAAACCCTGCAACAAGGCAGTCAGCGAGCGGCCGGCATTTTGTGTTTTGCTCATCATCACGCCCCCGGTTCCACGCCATTGGATCGGGCTAGTTCCGACAGGTCATCCGGGGCGATGTCCAGTATTCTCAGGGCATTACTCATCACTTCCTGAAATACCGGTGCGGCAACCTGCCCACCGTAGTAACCATTTTGGGAGGGTTCATCGATCACCACCGCCATCACCAGGCGGGGATTACTGGCCGGGGCCATGCCTGCGAAAATTGCCATATAGTCATCCTCCTGATAGCCGCCATCGACACTCTTTTTTACGGTGCCGGTCTTTCCGGCTATTCGATAACCATCGACCGCGGCTCGTGTTGCGGTACCCTGCGGTCCAACGACCTGCTCCAGCATTTGCAATACCATCTTCGCAGTACTTGCTTTCATCACCGTGCGGGATATTTCATTGTCAGGGATATCCTCGGGATTTACCTTAATCAGGCTAAGATCGAGCTGCCTGCCGTGGTTTGCAATCACAGAGTA
>QNFD01000344.1 GCA_003645435.1 Gammaproteobacteria bacterium
CCCAGGGAAGGGTTCACCGGCTGGATGGACAATGTCGCAGTTCCAAGTGGCGCTACCAACCTTGAGAATGCAAAGCTGTTCGTAAACTTCGTGATGGCCCCCGAAAATGCGGCGATGATCACGAGTTATGCCAATTATTCCAATGGCATAACCGGCAGCGATGCTTTCTATGACGCCTCCCTGGCCAAATCACCTGAATTGAATCCGCCGGCAGGCGCTCCAGCACCGGAATTTGTTCCTGACTGCGGACCAAAGGTCACCAAACTCTATGATCGCGTGTGGACAAAACTGTTGCGCTAGGAATTGTTGCGCTAGAACCTGTGGCTCACATTGAAACTGGCGAAACCGGGGTCGCCCCGGTTTCGCTATGCCACTTCATCAACCTGTCAGAGAAGGTCCGATGACTGTTCAAGTCCAGCATTGAACGCGGGGTCATCGTGCGTCCGGTTGGTAGTCGGGTTATCATTTCGCCGCCACTTACTCTATTGACAAAGGATTGCGATACCATCATCGCCGCGATAAGCGAGTCTGTAGTTGAGTTTATGGCGAATCGATAAACGCCAACGATAACGAGGAATGAAACCATGAAGCAGTTAACGGTCGCCGCAACCCAGATGGCATGCAGCTGGAATGCCGACGAAACGATTGCAAAAGCAGAGGCGCTTGTCAGGCAAGCAGCTGAAAAAGGCGCCCAGGTCATTTTGTTGCAGGAGCTTTTTCAGACACCATATTTTTGCCTCGAACAGCATTTAAAATATCTCGAGCTAGCGAGACCGCTGCAACAGGATCGGGCGGTCAATCACTTCAAGTCCCTGGCTGCCGAGTTGAATGTGGTTCTGCCCATCTCTTACT
This sequence comes from Gammaproteobacteria bacterium, assembly GCA_003645435.1. Next base: position 853 of record QNFD01000344.1, read on the forward strand.
TCGAAAGTAGCGGATTGGCCAAATTTAATAGCCTGGCCATCATCGACGCGGATGGAAGTATTCTTGCCAATTACAGGAAAACCCATATCCCGCAGGCCCCCGGTTACGAAGAGAAGTACTATTTTTCACCTGGTGATACCGGGTTCAAGGTCGTTGAGACAAAATTCGTTAAATTGGGCTGCGGCATCTGCTGGGATCAATGGTTCCCGGAAACTGCCCGCTGTCTGACCCTGATGGGTGCGCAACTACTGATGTTCCCAACCGCAATCGGCAGCGAACCCGGCCATCCTGAGCTGGACTCCAGCGGTCACTGGCGACGCACTATGCAAGGGCACGCAGCGGCGAACATGGTGCCTCTGGTTGCCTCAAACCGGGTCGGTACGGAATCGGAAGGTCATACCTCGACAACTTTTTACGGCACTTCGTTTATCGCGGACCACACCGGTGACATCGTTGCGGAAGCCAACAGGACCGATGAAACCTTCATCCTGGCGACATTCGATATTAACTATGCCGATGAATACAGAAAGACCTGGGGCGTATTTCGCGACCGCAGGCCGGAAATGTACGGCACTCTCGATACGATGGATGGAAGCACGGTCAACCCTTGCCGCTAAACGGCTGAATTACCAATTAACGAACAGGTTAAACAATGTCAAACCCGATAACTGTTAGTACGCCAAAACAAGATGGTTTCAGAATGCCTGCCGAGTGGGCGTTGCATGAGCGCAGCTGGATGATGTGGCCCTGTCGCAGCGTAGTCTGGCCCGACATGGCGGCTACGCGCAATGACTTTACCGCCGTGGCGCATGCAATCCGCGAATTTGAGCCGTTGACCATGGCGGTCAACCCGGAAGACGAGGCAGAAGCCAGATCGATGCTCGGCAGCGATATCGAAATTGTGGTCACGCCGCTGGATGATTCCTGGGCGCGCGACGCGGGTCCGTGTTTCCTCGTCGACGACAACGGAAACCGTGCCGGTCTCAATTTCAACTTCAATGCCTGGGGCGGGAAGTACGACCCGTTCGATAGTGACAATGCGTTTTCAGGTTTTGTTCTGTCGCAAACAGGCGTACCGCAATATCACTCCAGGCTTACAGCCGAGGGTGGGGGATTAAGCGTTGACGGTGAAGGCACCATACTGACGACTGAAAGCTGTTTCCCCAACAACAACCGGAACCCCGGTTGGTCGCGGGCAGAGATTGAAAATGAATTGCTGGATATGCTGGGCGGTGAGAAGGTTATCTGGCTGCCGGGTAATGTGGAAGAGACGGAAACCGATGGTCACGTTGACGGCATCGCAACGTTCGTCAGGCCGGGTGTTGTGCTGATAGAAAACGCGGGTGATCCGGGCGATCCATTTCACGACATTATGCAGGCGAATATCGCAGCCCTGGAAAACCAGCTGGATGCCAAAGGCCGCAGCATCGAAATGGTTAGCATTCCAGAGGCCTATGACGCCGTTACCTGCGGCGACAAATTTTGTACATCCTACGTCAATTCATACCTGGTCAATGGCGGTGTCGTCATGCCGTGTTATGGCGTCGCCACCGACGCTGAAGCTCGCGAAGCCTTCCAGGAAATTTTCCCGGATCGGCGCATCGTGCAAGTCGCAATCAATAATATCGCGCTGGGCGGCGGTGGCATTCATTGCATCACCCAGCAGGAGCCGAAGGTAGTGCAGACGTTGTAAGATTTACTCTCGATTGAATGGCTGCTCAGGCTCAAAGAGAGTTGCCGACTGTGGGTGTGGAGATATATCCACTCCAAAGCTATGCGCTCTGATTCCATCAGATTGAAACTGCATTGCGATACCCGTACGAATATCACTGTGAATCGCCCCGGGTTTGTCGGAGGCTCCATTTCTTGAGAGGATGGAGCAATGGTAGTAGGTCAAAGTCCCAGGAATCGGGGCAACTTCCCCATGCACTTGAAAAGGAGTATAAAATACCGCATAAATAGCTGAACGATAATCAATTTTAGCCCTGGAGCCCCGCACAAAATGAAGCATGAGTGGCAGAATAGCGACCTTACAACGCTTGTGGCGCACTCGATTGACCTCATCGGAACTGATGAGTTTACCCAATCTCTTGCACACTTGTGCCTGCAAACCAACGCCTTCGACAGTGCCTATATCGCCGCCTTTTTCCATGACCATGCTCCCTGTGAATTATTCAGCAACCTGAGCCAGGCCGATACCACGGTTACCGTCACGCCTTATCTTGACTATGCCTACCTGCTCGATCCTTTCTACGACCTTTTTAAAGAGGGTATCGGCGACGAGGTTGTGTTTCTGCAGGAATGCGCCCCCGATGATTTTCAATCAACTGATTACTACCGGCTGTTTTACGAAGAAACCGGGCTGGTTGCTGAATGCTGTGTTTTTATCAAGTTCGAGACTTCGGCAAGTCTCGCGATTTCGCTCGGCAACCGTTGTTCGGCTTTCGAGAATCCGGAGCAGATAAAAAATTCGCTGGACTCCATTTTGCCGGTGATTGCTGCTCTGTGCAGACGCCATTGGCCAAAGCTGGATCCGTCGACATTAAAGGGTACGGGACGGCTAGGCCACCATGTGGCGGCGTCTTTCGAGCTGTTTGGATCGTCGAAGCTCAGCCCCAGGGAGGCGGATATCGTGCGTTTGATTCTGAAAGGGCATTCGAGTAAATCAATCGCGCGGATTTTTGACAATAGCCCCGAAACGGTGAAAGTTCACCGTAAACGTATATTCACCAAGCTGGCTATCACCTCTCAGGGTGATTTGTTTTCCCTGTTTATCGAGGCCCTGGCGA
>QNFD01000345.1 GCA_003645435.1 Gammaproteobacteria bacterium
CGTCATTGCGTATATGGACTCCTTCCGGTTGTCAATCTCAGTAGTTGAATCGAGATGGTAGATGCACGCGTATATTCGGGCATTAGTTGGGGAGCGACCCCCGGCCCTTGATGTATTCGCACCAGCGGCCTCATCGAGCAAACAGTTATCGGGAACTGTCGCAATGAACAGGCACTCGCTGGTTGGTCTAACCGGTTGATTCGCATACTGGGATTGGAACTCGGTTTCACTTTAACTGATTAAGCCATATTCGGGTGTAATTTGAATTCATCGCCGTAGTGCAACATCGCCCAGGCGACACGAATGGTCTTGTTGGCCAGGGCAACCGCAGCACGCCCTTCACCACGGCGCCCGATTAGTTGCTTTAGCCAGGCTTCCTTTTGATTGCGGGGATCACGCTTTTTTACCACCTTGATCACCGCCCGGGAACCCTGGATCAGGTTGGATCGTAGTCGTTTGTTGGCGCAAGTCTTGCTGATCCCGCCCATGGTGACGGTGTCGCCCGTACTGTATTGCTTGGGCGTTGCGCCAATGCAAGCTGACGCCTCCCGGCCATTTTTGAAACTACTGCCCAGGTCACCCAGCGCCAGGTATAGCCCGAGCGCATTGACCGGACCCACGCTCTCCAATTGCAGAAGCTGCCGGCAGGTTTCGTGTTGATTAACCAATCGCTTCTGAGTGCGGGTAACCTGCTCGAGACGTTCCTTCAGATCCAGGTAGTACTCCCATTGTCCGATGAGCTCGGTACGCAAACACATGGGCAGGTCGTTCTCGGCATCTTCGAGTAACTCAACCACACGTCGTTTGAACCCCTTCTTTCCCTTGGGAATGGCCAGGCCGAACTCGCCAAACAGGCTTCGCATCATGTTACTGGTCGCGGTCAGTTGGCTGCTGAGGTGCTCCCGGATCCGCTCGACCGATTGCATCTCCTGTTGCTCGATAGTCTTGGGTGCGACAAAACGGGTCGTCGGTTGGCGTGCCGCGACACCGACAGCCAGCGCGTCTGTCGCATTGGTCTTATGTCCCTCTCGATAGCGATTCGCCGTACGGGTCGGCACCAGCAAGCTACGATGGCCCAGGCGTTCCACGACACGAACCCAATGGTGCGCGGTACTACAGGCTTCCATGGCCACCGTGAGAGGTTGTTGACGAGACAGCCAATCGACCAGCTTCTTCGGGCTGAATTCCTGGTTGAATCGCACCTGGTGAGATTTATCAAACAAGGCGCCTTGAATAGAATTCTTTGAAAGATCCAGGGCAAACAGGTTATCTTGGTACATGTATGGGCTCCGTTAGGTTTTTTGGTCGAACACTGAACTTATCCTCGAAAGAGGAAGGAGTCCATACATCGAGCGAAGCGAAGCAATCTTATTGCAATAATCAATGAGTTAAAGATTGCCGCGTCGCTGTCGCTCCTCGCAATGACGAATTAATCAGAGATTCCCTGGTAAGTAACCGGAGCGTTTGAATGTAACCAGCTTCAATTCCGGGTATCTTGCTTGAACTCCGGCCAGTTAAATGCATAGAATGTGCGCCTTGTTTTTAAGCCTGACCGGGGGAATCTCACCGGGTGAAAGTCATGACCCCGGGAAATCCCATATGCTTCGTAAGCTAGATTCCGCGTTATTTCCTCGGTTCGCCGTATTCGTTTTGATTTTGAGCTCGAGTCTGTCAGTACGTGCAGACTGGGTTAACCTCACAGGTGCTGAGATAGCGCCGAATATTGCCGAAATTTATGTCCTCGATGATCGCGTAAAACTGATTTTAGAAATATATGTCGGCAACCTCGATATGGTCGATGAATTGATTCCAGATGAGCTCCTCAGGGAAAAAGATTCAAGTCGTCCGTCGCTCGAGCGGCGCCTGCATTCATTTTCCGAGAACGGATTTCAGTTCGTTACCGAAACGGGGGCAAAATTACAGGCTGAACTGGTTCAGGTTGAACCGCGATTGCGCAAGGATCGCCAGTCTCTTTTTGCGGGCATGATCAATCCATATACGCGTCAACGTGTTCCGGATGCACCCGCCGACAAGCGCGTGCTCTTCGTCGAACTGAGTTATCCTTTTGAGGTAAAACCAAAACAACTGACGATTATCCCACCCATCGATGATCAGGGTAGGGCACTGGTATCCTTTGGTTTCATCGCCTATCACAAGGCGGTACCCATAATCGATTTTCGCTACCTCGGCGCAGCGGCGCGTTTGTCGCTTGACTGGCAGGATCCCTGGTATAGCAAGTTCGATAATCGTAATCTTAAACGTCATCACAAATCTGCGCTGATGACCTATCTCTATATTGAACCTTACGAAGTGCGCCATGAGGTCCTGACCCGGGTTAGAGACCTGGAGGCCTGGATGGATCTTGGCTTGAAAGGTAATGAATTTATAGAGATCGATGAACTCGATTCATTACGGCAACGTATTGGTGAGTTTTTTCTGACTACAAATCCGGTGACCATCGATGGCGAACTGGCCCGACCGATCCTGGATCGCACAAATTACATCAAGCTCGGACTCAAAGGGATCCAGTTACTGGAAAGGCCCGAACGCCTGGAGATTTCGACCGCAATCGTCGGTGTGATCATCAGCTATACCACGCCCGGCATTGCGCAGGAAGTCAGCGTAGACTGGCAACTGTTTACCGATCAGGTTCAGAAAATACCCGCTTCTGCGACCGATCCGGCCGGCCCGTTTGTTTCTTATGTTACGCCAGACGACAATATCTTCCGCTGGACCAACTATCTCAAAAATTACACGATACCGACCATAGTCCAGGCGGCGGTCAAAGATACGCTGGGTTTGGTCTGGTTGCCGTTGGGCACGCTGTTGTGCCTCGCCGCACTGGCGGTTGTGATTTGGTGGTTGTGGCGGCGGCGCCAAGCCAACGCGCCGATACGGGTGCAGTTAGCATTAGTGATAATCTTGCCGGTTATTGCCGTTGCCGCCTATCCGTATTTTAAAATTCCGGTTAATCGTCCTGCATTTATGGCGGGTGAGCTTTCTTCGACACAGGCAACGGAATTACTGCAGGTGTTACTGAAAAATGTGTATCGTGCTTTTGATTTCCGTGACGAGGAGGATGTTTACGACAAGCTCGCGCTCAGTGTCGATGGTGAATTACTCGAGGATATCTATCTGCAGAACCGGGAGTCATTTTCCGTACAACAGGCCGGCGGTGCCCAGGCCAAAATCAAGAGCGTTGACATCATTCAGGCATCGGCCTCGCGGCTTGCGGATGACTCGCTCGGTTATGCTATCGAGGCCAGCTGGAGTGCGCTTGGTACCGTCGGGCACTGGGGTCATTTGCATCAACGCAAGAACCTCTATGAGGCGATTATCAAGGTTGCGAATGTTGATGGCGTGTGGAAGATTACCGGGCTGGAATTGCTCGAAGAAAAGCGCGTTGATCCATATAGCCCGGATAAATCCAACAACAATAGTAACCCCGTAACAAAACAATAGAGGAACGGGTTCATTTGATGATTGAACTTAAGGCGCTGCAATTTGACTACCAGGAAGGTGACTTTAGCCTGCGCATTCCGGAATTGTTTATTGGTGAAGGAGAGAAAGTCGCTGTTATCGGCGCGAGCGGATCGGGCAAGACTACCTTGCTGAACCTGATTGCCGGAATAGA
>QNFD01000346.1 GCA_003645435.1 Gammaproteobacteria bacterium
CAGGCACCACGGTTCGAAGTGGCATAAGCCAGGCCGATACCCTGAATACCGCGTGGATCGTAGGCTGGAAATTCCTGGCCTTTAACAGTCATCGATAGTTCGGGACGTTTATACTTGTCACACAAACGTTTCGACCCCATGCCCAGGTCTTTTCCAAAACCCTCGCCGGTGACCAGTAATTCGGTGACTGCCACAAGAGCCTCGGCTGAACCAAACTTGAGCTCGATACCACCAGTATCCTCGGTGGTGATATCGCCAGCTTCGAACATTTCCATCGCCGCCGCCACTGTACAACCGAAAGAGATTGGGTCGAAACCGTCTTCGTTACAGAGGAAGTTAACGTAGGTCAAAGCGTCCAGGTCGTTGACCCCGGTATCAGCACCCAGTGCCCAGGCTGCTTCGTATTCTAGTCCTCCGGAGGCCCCCTGGTACTGGGGCTTGTCCTTAACCGTGAAATGCGTCTTATCGACGGTCGAAATCCGCCCGCAGGCGATGGTGCACCCGAAGCAACCGTTATTCTGGGTCAAATTCGGCTTGCCATCGCTTTTCCTGGGTTCGGCCATAGCCTCGGCAGAAATATCACCAGCGCCTTCAAAACCAACATCGCGCATGTTGCGTGCCGGTAAGGCACCTACACCGTTGATGACATTCATTAATATCTGGGTACCAAAGGCAGGTAGACCCTGGCCGGTTACCGCGTTATCGGCCAGCACTTGCTTGCCGGCGTCGACGGCTTCAAAGAACTTGCTGGCATCTTCCAGATTACCAATTCCACCAGTGCCGCGAATCGCAACCGCTTTTAAATTCTTTGAGGCCATTACGGTACCGACGCCAGAGCGTCCGGCGGCACGGTGCCTGTCATTTATGACCCCGGCATACAGGCAACCCGCTTCCGCGGTACGGCCAATGCAGGCAATTCGCATCTGCGGATCCTGGTGGGTCGCATGCAGAATATCGTCGGTTTCCCAGGCTGATTTACCCCAGAGATTCTCGGCAGAACGCAGTTCAGCCTTGTCATTTTGTATTAGCAAATATACCGGTTTTTCGGATTTTCCTTCGAAAATGATCATATCCCAGCCGGCGTATTTTAATTCGGCACCGAAAAAACCACCTGAATTAGAACAGGCGATAGCGCCAGTCAAGGGGCCTTTGGTGATAACCGAATAGCGAGCTCCGGTGGAAGCCATGGTGCCGGTGAGTGGACCGGTGGCCATAATCATATTGTTGTCGGCACTCAGCGGATCAACGCCCGGATCGACTTCCTCAACGAAATATTTAGTCGCCAGGCCGCGCTGACCGAGATAATCCCTTGCCCAATCCATGTTCAGATCTTCGGGAGTACAGGTACCTTTAGAGAGATTTACCCTCAGAATTTTTCTTGTCCAGGACATTTTGTTTTCCTCTCATTTAAGTTGTGGCTTCAGCAGAAGGCAGACTTTTTGAGGCCGAGGCCATCATTTTGTCATACCCGGTCCAGTCCGAATCAACATAGGTAATTGCATCGGTTGGGCAGGCTGTTGCGCATTGGGGATCGCCGCCGCAAAGGTCACACTTGACGACTTTGCCGGTAACATGAGAGTAATTGATGGTTCCGAAAGGACAGGCGATGGTGCAAACCTTGCAGCCCACGCACTTGTCATCGGAAACAACCTTGGCGCCGGTCGCCATATCGACGCTGATCGCGTCAACCGGGCAGGCCCGCTGGCACCAGGCTTCGTCACACTGGGTGCAGGTATAAGGCGCGAAACGGCCCTCGTGATGGAACGTAAAAACTTTTATATAGGATCGTGATGGATTAAATGTGCCGGTATGCTCATACGAACAGGCCATCTCACACTGTAGACAGCCGGTACACTTGCCCGGGTCGATATTGAGTGATTTCTGCATCTTACTCCTCCGCAGGTTATAATTACGCTCCGCTAGCGGAGCGTGGTACCTTCGGCTTCGGCTGAGACCTAAAAGTACCTGTTATCCGAACCATCATAGTACGAAGGGAAATGTCATTGCAAGCCCTGACAGCCAATGAGCTTTTTTTATTTGAAACTCGGTGCTCAGAAGCAATTAAGATCAACAAAATGCTGATTTTTTCGACAAACATGGTTACCATTTTCTGCCTGGTTCGACGGCATCACAAACAACGCATATTTGATTGATAAATGACGATGAAAACTATAGTAAATACCACCCCCGGCTGTGCTGACCCCTGGGACGAAGACTCAATTAGCGTCGAACAGGCGCTCAGCCAGATTACCAACAGGATCCAGGCATTGCAGGATTGCGAGGAACTGCCGATCCGCGATTGTCTCGGCCGCGTCAGTAGCGATAGCGTTATCTCACCCATTAACGTACCCGGCCATGCCAACTCGGCGATGGATGGATTTGCTGTACATGCAGAGAGCCTACCCGAAGACGGCGTCGCGGAACTAACTGAAATTGGCACTGCCTACGCCGGACTTCCGTTCGAGGGCGACTGCAAACAAGGTGAATGCGTACGCATCATGACCGGAGCCGTGATTCCCGAAGGAACCGATACGGTCATCATGCAGGAACAGGTCGATCAACTGGAAAATAATACCATTCGTATAGGTGCGGGGCATCGAGTCAGCGAAAATGTACGTTACGCTGGTGAAGACATCGGCGAGGGTGAAACCGTGCTGGCAAATGGTTCGAAGATCAACCCGGCTGACCTCGGTATTCTGGCTTCGCTGGGTATCGGCTCTTTAAAAGTGTTGCGCAAGCCCGTCATCGCCTTTTTCTCCACCGGCGATGAACTGGTATCGATCGACAAACCGTTGCAGAAAGGTGAAATCTACGACAGTAATCGCTACACCCTGCACGGCATGTTGTCCCAGTTGGCCGTCGACATAGTCGACCTCGGCGTCATCGAGGATGATCCGGATGCGATACGAAATGCGCTGCTGAAAGCCTCGCAAACGGCAGACCTGATCATTACCACCGGCGGGGTTTCGGTCGGTGAAGCCGACTATATCAAGCCGGTTCTGGAAGATATCGGCGAAATTGAATTCTGGAAAATCGCGATTAAACCGGGACGGCCACTGACCTATGGCAGCATCGGCAATTGTATTTTTATGGGATTGCCCGGAAATCCGGTCGCGGTGATGGTGACTTTTAACCTGTTTGTGAGCACTGCGATCAGAAAATTATGCGGGGCGCCGGCGTGGCAACCACCTTTGATCAAGGCCAGGTCCATGCAGAATCTGCGCAAAAAACCCGGCAGGCATGAATTCCTGCGTGGAATTGCCTCGGCTGATGCAAACAACGACTGGCAGGTTGAAAAAACCGGCATGCAGGGTTCGGGTATTTTGACTTCGATGAGCCGGGCTAACTGCTTTATCGTTTTACCCGCCGAAAACAGTGGTGTTAAGGAAGGCGATTTAGTCGAGGTTCAACTCTTTGACCATATTTGAACGAACTTATGATCAACATTAAATACTTTGCACGGCTCAGCGAAGCCCTGAACGTGAAATCTGAAGAAGTTGAATTCAGCGAACAGATCAACACGGTTGAAAGTCTAATTCAAAGCCTGGTGGGGCGCGGCGAACCCTGGATAAGCGAATTCTCGACCGAAAACAAGATTCTGGTTGCGGTTAACCAGGAACTTTCCAATAG
>QNFD01000347.1 GCA_003645435.1 Gammaproteobacteria bacterium
CGAGGTATATGACGACATCAATTTTACCAGCGAATCCTGGCAGGCGAGGGCAAACACCGCGATCATCAATAGACCGATGGCAAGGGCCGGATGATCTTCGCGTGGATGTTCGAACAGGTTTATTTTCATGGCGGCGACAGTGTGAAGCAGCCGTTACAATTTTTCCATCACTAATAAGATGGGTCAAATAGGAGGGGATCAGGTCTTGTTACTTGCTGTTTGAGTTTTCGAATCATTTTGAAATTTAGCAAGAAACTGGCGGTTTCGACCTTGGAAATTCGGGTCAGAAGACAATACTCGCTAATATTAGAATTGACTATGATCTGCCCCGGGTATTTGGAGAATCTAAAATTACAAAGGCGTAACTATTTGCAGGCTCTCTACCCAGATTAATTCGCAGGCTCCATTGCCGGTATCGTTACGGGTTTGCGAGCTTTTCCAGCGCCAGTCGTCGTTGTCGGATTCAACGTTTACCAGGCTGCCGGACAATTGGACGATATCGCCGTTGCGGATTTCCTTAATCACGCTTTCAACTTCATCGTTAGCGGGAATAAGGTGCATGTTGGCGCTGCTGGTTTCTATTTCGCGGCGTGGCACGGGAAACGATTCCACGCGCCACCTGTAAAAACGACCCGATTGGGATATCTCGATCTGGTCGAGAATACTTTCATCGGACATATTGCCCCAGCCAAATGCCAGGTCGGTTGGCGAGAGGTCCGCTTCTCGACCCGTGAAATAATCCTTTTTTGACAGCACTTTTGCCTTGATACGGAAGTCTGCGAATTCCGTAATCGTATAATTGTCGACCCTGTGACTATCAGGCGAACTGATCGCTTCCTGCCAGGGTGCTTCTTTTGCCAGTACCCCTGGTCCAAGCGTAACCTGCCCGGGTTGGGAGTAGAAATGCCAGCCTGCTCCGAGCAAGAGCACGAGAATAAATATTTTTTTCATCATCAGTTCAGTTTCACATAAAGCCGTATTACACCTGGTATCAGGTATGTTATAGCAGTTGCCAACTATCCTGGCCGGGTTAATAGTTCACTCAAACTGTGGTAGCCGGAGTGTTGGGCTGGGCCCGATGGCATGATCATGATGCCGTGGTATGGACGCTTGTAGTCACGCTCTGGCTTTTAGTGCAAGATGCCGACAGGCGCCATGAACATTAAACCTTTCAACTATCTTGCTCGAAAGATTCTCTACCTCTGGGTAAAAACGGAGATTGTTCCCGCCGATACGAAGCTGCTGCGGATTGACCCGGACAAGCCGGTGCTTTACGTGGTGGAATCCCGTGGCTGGTCGAACTTGCTGGTGCTCGAACACGAATGCGCGAAACTCGGCCTGGTATCACCTGTCTCACGGCTGTCCCCGAAAGAATTACGCAACTGGCATTCAGTGTATACCATTGCGCCACGTCAGCCATTCAAGGCATGGTTTCAAAAGCAGCCCAAGCGTTCGCGCATGATCCGCGGGCTGGTGGAAACATTGCAGGAAAACCCGCAACTGGATATTCAAATGGTACCGGTTTCGATTTTCTGGGGCCGCCCCGTGGCCAGGCAGCAAAGTGCCATCACCGTATTGTTTGCGCATTCATGGGCGATTGCCGGGCGTACGCGCCAGTTCCTGAGAATCCTGGTACATGGCCGTAATACGCTGGTGCAGTATTCGGAAGCATTCAGCTTACGCAAGCTCATTGATGAATCGCTTAGCAATGATGAAAATATCGATGCGATTCAACAATCGCTGTCGCAACGTCTGTTTTCGGTCAAAACCGCCACGCTGGGTCCGGACAAGTCACATCGCAGCACACTGGTACGCGATCTGTTGATGATACCCGAGGTACAGGATGCGATTCAAAAGCGCAGCATCGAAGAAAATAAGTCGCACTACGAGGCGGCCCTGCAGGCGAGAAAATACCTGTACGAAATAGTTGCTGACAACACCAGTATCACGATCCGCATGATGCAGATTGGGCTCACTTCTTTTTGGAATAAATATTATTCCGGCATCAAGGTCAAACATGCGGAGCAACTGCGCCAACTCGCGTTGACCCATGAGTTGATCTATGTCCCCTGCCACCGTAGCCATGTTGATTACCTGCTACTTTCTTACGTGATTCATTATGAAGGCCTGTCGATACCGCACATAGCGGCCGGCAAGAATTTGAATCTACCCATCATCGGTCCGATTTTTCGCGGCGGCGGTGCTTTTTTTATTCGCCGCAGCTTCAAGGGCAATGAGCTCTATTCCTGTGTGATGTTCGAGTATCTGGCGAAACTGGTATCGATGGGTGCGCCAGTCGAGTACTTTATCGAAGGCGGACGCAGCCGCACCGGGCGATTACTGCAACCGAAGCCGGGTATGCTGGCAATGACCGTGCGTGCATTTCTAAAATACCGTCAGCGGCCGGTTGCGTTTATTCCCGTATACGTCGGCTATGAAAAAATGATGGAAGGTAAATCCTACCAGGCCGAGCTTTCCGGGCAGGGCAAGAAAGCCGAGTCGCTATTTACCTCGATACGGGCCATGGCCGCCATCAAGGGTAATTATGGATACGTGTATACCAATATTGGCACGCCGGTTTACCTGGCAGATCTTCTCGATAAACATAATCCCGGCTGGTCGCAGCAAGACTATGACGACAGGCGTCGTCCCGGATGGGTCAAACAAACAGTCGATGATGTTGCAAACAATATCATGTGCAACATTAACCGTGCGGCTTATGTGAATTCCATCAACCTGGTATCCACGGTTTTGCTCGTAACACCCAGGCAACACATGGATGAAGCACAACTGGCGATCATGATTGAAAAAATTACAGCACTGATTCAATCACTGGATTACTCAGACAAGATAGAAATAGTATCGCTCTCTGCGGCGGAACAGATAAAACGTGCAGAAAAGCTGAAGCGCGTCAAACGCCGTAAACACGAGATGGGTGACATTATCTACCTGGATGCAAAGCACTCGGTGTTGTTGACCTATTACCGTAACAACATATTGCACCTGACCGCACTGCCATCGGTTGTTGCCTGCTGTTTTAATAATGCGCAGACCCTAAACATGGAGCAGATCATTGCACAGGTTAAGCTGGTTTACCCATTCCTCAGATCACAGCTGTTTATGCACTGGCAATCAGCACAGCTACCCGATGTTATCAATAGAGTTGTTAAAAAACTGGTTGATATAAATTTATTGAGCAGGGGTGACGACGACAAGTATTTTAAACCGCGCACAAGCAGTATCGAACGCGCACAACTTGAACTGCTGGCCGGGATTGTAGCACCGGTGTTAGCGGTTTATTACATGACGTTTGCGATCCTGCTAAATACCGGTAGCAATAAAATATCACAGCCCGACCTGGTCAAATTGAGCCAGTTGCTGGCCCAACGTGTATCGATGATATACGAGCTTGATTCGCCGGATTTCTTTGATAGTAAGCTGATTGATAATTTCATCGATACACTCAAATCTATTGAATATGTGACTGTCGATGATGAAGAGCGACTCGAATACGATAGCGAAACGCTCGAGCAGGGCGAAGCCGCGGTTCTATTACTCAACCAGGATATCCGCAGCAGCATCCTGCAACTATTAAGGGCCGATCAACCAAAGCCTTGATAGAGGCGA
>QNFD01000348.1 GCA_003645435.1 Gammaproteobacteria bacterium
ACTGCATTTAATCTATTAAATAAACTATGTTTCTTAAAAATTTAAAACCGTGCATCTTGCTGCTTGGCGTAATTGCGACGAGTAGCTCCGCCCTCGCTATCACATCGGTAATATACATTTTTGCGGAAACGGGATTATTGTCACTGGCGGCGCTGGTGCTAGCGAGGGCGGAGCTACTAGTCGCACTTACGCCAAGCAGCAAGATGCACGGTTTTAAATTTTTAAGAAACATAGTTTATTTAATAGATTAAATGCAGTGAAAAAGTTATATCCGAAAAGAATGTTACAACTGGAAAATCATATTCACGCCAATCATTAAAAAAATCAAATCTATTTTTCGAAAGCAGGGTAAAACAGGCTGCAACGAGCAGTATTTCACAAAAAACCTTCCATTTGGTTTTAGCCGTAGAGCGGCGCAGGGGTCCAGTGTCAGGAAGGCCAAAGCCGGGTAGATTCGATCTAATTCCGACAGACTGACAGCCCGAACCGGTTGTTGTTATTGCGGGAGTTCGCTGTTACTACCGGGGTCTATTATTTCGCCGGCTGATTCGGGGTCGATTGTTTCAACCTCTTCCGGTGCTTCGTAGGGCGTGATCAGGACCAACATCGATAATTCGGGGCTATCGAGATAGTGCAGCGTACTACTGCGCATGCGGCGGCTTTCTTTCAGGCTATGATTATTCAGAATCCTGGCATCGGACTGACTTTCCACAGACAGCTGATTGGCCTCGATTGCATCCAGTGCCGGTTCCTCGATCGATAAACGCGGTTTGCGAAGCACCAGGTCTGCGCTGGTATGTAGATATCGGGCCAGGGTAATTGTAATTTTTCCTTCGAGCTCGTAAAGACCCGGGTTTTCAGCATCCGCGTTTTCAATCTGTGCCGCCAATAAAGGATCCAGTTCGGTCGACCCGGATGCAGGTAATTCAGATGCGGTGGGTTCCGGTGATGCCTGGTCAGTTTCGGCCAATGCCGACTCGACTTGATCCGCCGGATCTTCAAGGCCGAATATGTCGGCCTCGAGCATCGCATCAAGATCAATCTGATTATCAATCGATGTATATTCATCGCCATACAGTCGGCCGCCCTTAATCCAGATTGGCATTACCATTTCTTTTTCGAGACCGGGCTGACGCCAACCCGCATGCGCCAGTAAACTATAGCGATTGGATTTTACGATACTGAGGACCTGTTCATTCAGGCGTAGCTCTTCGGTAGGAATTATTTCGAACAATTTTTGCCTGGCCGCTTCGATGCTAAGCGGTGACGATAGATCAAGGATTTCATCGTCAAAGCGCGGTGAGCTAACCGGTAAAATAGTTTCCTCGCTATTCGGCCCCCTGTCGTTTTTAAATATGACGACTTCGACATCATAAAAGCGAGTTTCGGCCTCATCGGCCGCATGAATGGCGGTGGTAAGTAATCCGGCAATAACAAGTGATATCAGATAGCGTTTGATTTTCATATCAGGGGATCGCGAGTTCCTTCAATAGCATTTCTGTTTGTTTGAATCGTTGTTCAAGTTCATCACTTCGACAGACAATACGCAAGGTTTGTTTGCCATCAAACTTGTATAAATCCGGGCTCGACTGGATCAACTGAATAATTTTCATTGGATCGATATTTGGATTAGGAGTAAAAACAATTTTACCGCTTTGTTCGCCCATGTCGATTTTTTCGATCCCCAGTTTTAGGGTCAGTAGTTTGATCTGGGTAATACGCAGCAAATGCTTCAACTGTTCGGGAAGCAAACCAAATCGATCTATCAGTTCGATTTGCAGATCACGCAGGACTTCATTACTGCCGGCGGAGGAAATTCGCCTGTATTCGATCAGGCGATGATGGATGTCGGGTATATAGCTTTCCGGTATCAATGCCGGTACATGAAAATCGACCTCCGATGCACGCATCAGCGGCGCGTCGAAGTCGATCTCCAGATTCGACTTTAACGATTGTACCGCGCGCTCGAGTAGCTCACTGTAGAGGGTGAAGCCTATTTCGGTGATTTGGCCACTCTGCTCATCGCCGAGGATTTCACCAGCGCCGCGAATTTCGAGATCATGGGTGGCGAGGGTGAAACCGACTCCGAGCTCTTCCAGCGACTCTATCGCCTGCAGGCGTTTGCGAGCATCGGCGGTCATCGAACGATCATGCGGCACGATTAAATAGGCGTAGGCGCGGTGGTGGGAGCGACCGACCCGGCCGCGGATCTGGTGAAGCTGAGCCAGGCCCAGTTTATCGGCACGATTGATGAAAATCGTATTTGCGGTTGGTACATCGATGCCGCTTTCGATGATAGTCGTGCATACCAGCAGGTTACAACGGTGATGATAAAAATCCAGCATCACCTGTTCCAGTGCTTTTTCCTTCATCTGTCCGTGTACGATACCAATGCGCGCCTCGGGTAATAGGTCCTGTAAATCAGACGCCATTTTTTCTATGGTTCTAACTTCATTGTGCAAAAAGTATATTTGACCGCCACGCTTCAGTTCGCGCTGGCAGCCCTCGATGATGGTGTCATTATTCCACTGCGAAACAAAAGTCTTGATTGCATGTCGCTGCAGCGGCGGAGTCGCGATAATCGACAGGTCTCGCATCCCTGAAAGCGACATATTCAGGGTCCTCGGTATTGGTGTCGCGGTCATGGTTAACAGGTCAACCTGGGCCCGAAGGGCCTTCAGTTTTTCCTTGTGACGTACCCCGAAGCGATGTTCTTCATCGATAATCACGAGGCCGAGATCACGATACTTAATCGATTCGGACAGCAGTTTGTGAGTACCGATGAGGATATCGATTTTGCCATTGGCGAGATCGACCAGGGTAGCGTCGAGTATTTTTTTGCCGGTAAATCGAGTCAGCAGAGCGATACGGATCGGCCAGTCGGCAAAACGATCGAGGAAATTTTGATAATGCTGCTGTGCCAGCAGCGTGGTCGGCACCAGTACCGCAACCTGCTTTCCTGAACTGGCTGCTATGTAAGCGGCGCGCATACTCACCTCGGTCTTGCCAAAACCGACATCACCGCAAACAATGCGGTCCATGGGTCTTGGCGCCTGCATGTCGTCGATGACCGCCTGAATCGTAGTTTCCTGGTCGGGGGTTTCCTCGAAGGGGAAGTCGCTGGCAAAACTCTGGTATTCGTCGAGTACGAGCTCGTGACCAAATCCTTTCAGGGCTTCCCGGCGCGCCTGAATCTCGAGTAGCTCAACAGCAATATCGTGTATCTTCTGCTGGGCTTTCTTGCGAACTCGATTCCAGCGGTCGCTGCCGAGCCGGTGCAATGGCGCATTCTCGTCACTGGCGCCGGCGTAGCGGCTAATCAGGTGGAGCGAAGATACCGGTACATATAGCTTGTCCTGATTGGCATACTCAATGCAGAGGAACTCGGTTTCGATATTGGATACCGTAAGCGTCTTTAAACCACGATAACGGCCAATGCCGTGATCCTCGTGAACTACCGCCGCGCCTTCCTGCAGGTCTGCCAGGCTTTGTATGGTGCTTTCGGCGTCGCGCGTTTTCTTATACTTTCGTCGTCGTCGCTGTTGCTTCGCGCGTTCACCAAATAATTGATGCTCGGCAATAATTGCAAACCTGGCTGATTTCAGGGTCAGCCCGGTTTGCAG
>QNFD01000349.1 GCA_003645435.1 Gammaproteobacteria bacterium
CAATATCCAGAAGGCTTCCAGCAGGCTAACCGAAATTACGACGATCAGTACGATCGGCATGACCCGAAGAATTTGGCCAATGGTGCCGGTGATGAAGGCCAGCGAGCCAAACACCAGCAGTGTGGTGGCAAAGGAAGACATGATACCCGGAAATACCTGTTTGACCCCTTCAATCGCGGCGTTCGCCGGTGAATCACCCCTATCCATGCGTGCCGCTATATTTTCGGCGATGACGATGGCATCGTCCATTAACAGACCGACGCCGATTAGCAGACCAACCATCGATATCATATTGATAGTAATACCCATCACGGGCAATAAAAATAGTGCGCCAAGAAAGGATACCGGCAGTCCCATGGTCACCCAGAAACTGTATCGAAAGCTAAAAAACAACCACAGCACCAGGAATACCAGCACCAGTCCCTGCACTCCGTTTCTTACCAGCATGTCGAGACGGTCGCCTACGATAGAAGCGTGATCTTGCGTCAGCCGTAACTCAATACCCTGTGAGATCTGGGCCTGTTCGGCATCGACGAAATTTTTTACGGCATTGTAGACTTCGGTAATATCCTGGGTACGCGTCTTGGTTACGTTTAACTGTGCCGAACGTCGGCCATTGAACAGCACCTTCTCCTCGTCCCGGTCGAAACGATCGGTGATGGTCGCGATCTCGCCAAGACTGATTGCCGCCCCGGTGCTGCCTGAAATTACGACCAGGTCCTGAAAAGCTTCCACACTCTTACGCTGATCATCGAATCGAAGCAGCAGGTCTTCGTCACCGCCTTCGAGACGGCCTGCCGGGCTGCTCACACTCTGACGATCAACCGCGTTGGCAATATCTGACGCCGATAACCCGTATTTACGCATCTTCCAGGCGGCGATTTCGATACGGATCTGATGGTCCGAAAACCCGCTCACCACTACTTCGGCAACATCGATCTCGGCAGTCATTCGGTCCTTCAGGTCTTCGGCGTACGCCTTCAGTGCGACCGGGTCTCTCGGTCCTGTTACGGCGACAGAAATGACCGCATCGGTACGCCCCAGTTCTTCGACGATCGGCGATTCGGTCTGAACCGGGAAGTCGTCTATGGTGTCAATTTCCGACTTTACATCATCGAGGAAGCGCGTCATGGTCGCGCCTTCACGCATTACCGCGGTGGCGGTGCCAATTCCTTCCCGGGCATCACAGCGTATTTCATCCAGATCAGAAACACTTTCCAGCGCATCCTCAATGCGACGGCATACCGCATCTTCCACCTCGTCCGCGGTGGCGCCCCGGTATATAACCCTGATTTGAACATTTTCATTTTGTATTTCGGGGAAGGTTTCTCGCCGTAGCTCCGGTAATGCAGTGAGCCCGAGTATCATGATCGCAGCCATCAATAAGTTGGCCGCGGTCTGGTGGCGGGTAAACCAGGAAATCATGAACCATCCCCGGCCGCCTGCAGCGCCTGGCTCAACTCTTTATCAAACTGGGCCTGTAACAACATGCCGTCTACGGCAGGGACGATATCAGAGACTACAATGCGCTCACCCTCGCTTAGCCCTTCTTCTATAACGCTAATATTACCCTGTGAAAACAGGATCTTCACAGCCCGGCGACGCAGGCGGCTATTCTCATCGACCACATAAACGGTACCGGCGCGTATCGCCGAACGCGGCACTATAATCCGGCGCATGCTAACTTTTCCACTCAGCACAACCCTGGCGAACATGCCTTTTGATAGTGGCGGCCTGTAACCCGGTATTATCTTGTCAAATGGATCGTCTACCGCGACAACCACGCCCATGGTGCGGGTTTCAGGGTCTACGATGTCACTAAAACGGACAAACTCGGCTTGCCATTCGGCAATATGATTACCCATGTCAAGCTGCACTACTGAATCGAGGGCAATCAACTCGGAAATGCTCTCATCGAGTCGATGAAAGTCAATTTTCACATTGGGGCGTCCAATAAATAGTCGGCGCAGAGAGGACATTGCTACCTGCGCCTTAATTTCTACACGGTCGATCGCATCGCCTTCAAAAAGGCTTTTCCCAGTCGGCACATACTGGTCGGCTTCGATACTCAACCCGGCCACTCGCATGTCAAAAGGCGCTTTAATAATAGTGCGTTGCAAGTCCCGTTTAGCCAATGACAGTCTTGCTTCCAGCAAACTACGCTGTGCGGGAACAAGCGTCAGGATATTATTCTTGTTTTGAACGGCGGCCTGGTAAGCCAACATGGCGCGTTCAGCCTGATCGGCGGAACTCTGCGAAGCCGTGCCCTGTGTTGCCAGGTTACGAATGCGCTCATTTTCATCTTTGGCCAGTTTCAGGTTGCGCTTTTCGATAGCTAGTGAGGCACGCGCGTTTATTTCCTGCATATCGAGTTCAGCCAGTTCCGCACTCGCCTGTGCCTGTGCTATTTCATAATCCTTCGGGTCCAGATGAACCAGTTCGGTGCCCTCGCTCAAAATCTCGCCGTCTCTTAACTTGGGATGGATATAGGTCACGGTGCCCGAGACCTGGCTAACCGCGGTCCAGACCCGTGCCGGTTTCACCGGTCCGTAACCTTCTGCCACTGCAACCAGTTTTATCAGGGGCACATCGATCACGCGAACTGTACGGGTGGGTTCGATTCGATCGATTTTCGCCGGCGGTTGTTTAGAGGCAACCATGAACATTAGAACCAGGGCCCCAATAATGAGCGGTGGCAATATCAATAGCTTACGCCAATGGGAAGTTTGACTGGGATTCATCGGTAATCTCCGGAATGATCGGATGCTTGCTTCTCGCTGCTTATAGTAACGCAACAAGCAGGGGTGATTTCTTTGATGCCGGTTTTCAGCTCGACCGAAATGCTCGGCCTATATTAATGACTAACTCTACTTGAATAAATCCAGGATATTTTCCAGATCACTCTTTCCGCCAGCAATTTCAGATACCTGTAATCCTTCGAGTTCATGTGGAAAAACCAGCCATTCGGAACTTTCATGCAGATAATAATCAGGCTCAAAATCGACCACGTTTTTACTCGGTTTATACCAGGGACAGGCTACCCGAATATCACCAGGTGTATTAAGCCGGGACTGCCTGCGAATCGCCTTGATTAACGCCTCGACACTGCGACCGGAATCGAATACATCGTCGACGATTAGTAAACTATCGTCAGCATTGGCGTTCTCGATCAGGTAATGCAAACCGTGTACGCGAATTTCCTTGGCCTGTTGGTTAATTCCATAATAGGACGAGGTGCGTACAGAAATATGATCAGTTTTGCTTCCTTTGAATTCAAAATACTCCTGTACTGCAATACCCACGGGGGTTCCGCCGCGCCAGATGCCGATAATAAACTGGGGCCGAAAGTTATCCTCGTAAATCTGATTGGCGAGACGAAAAGAGTCTTCCAGCAATTGCTGGGCCGTGATATAGGTTTTGTCCACCAGGGGAGCTACTCCGGAACGAATCTAGGCGGGCTATTTTTGCATAATCATTGGGTTTCGTACATATCTGTCTCCCTCTCCCTTGAGGGAGACGCCTACATGGATGTAGCGGTCCGGCGTCCCGGTGGTAGAACAATGCAGGAGCAATTGTCGAGGGCAGGGGTGAGGGTGTGAATGTAATCCCCCTCATCCCTGC
>QNFD01000350.1 GCA_003645435.1 Gammaproteobacteria bacterium
GCTGGTGCCTGCGCCAGTACTTTTAGCGGCTTGCGTGGTTTTGATGTTGCTCGTAACCGTTGTGGTTTTTCGCGTCGCAAGTTCGCTGGTTTCAATCTTCCGGGTCAAAGTATTGGTAGTGATTCCGCCACTCGACCGTTTTGCCTGACTGCTAAGCACATCACTGGCACTTGCTAATTCGACGGCTTTCTTGCCTGTGGTTTGCTGTGGTAATTCAATGATATTATCCAGATCAAAACTTTCGCGCAGGTCTGCCAGCTCATCGCTGAGTGCGATGAGTCCGCTTTGCTGTGCGACCTCACGAGCTAATTTCGTTTTCTGCTTCGGTGCTTCCTTTTTTACTTTCTCAGGTTTGTCTTTTTTCTTTTCTTTGGGTTTTTCCGCCTTCTTTTTTTCTTCAGGTTTGGGTTTTACTATTTTAGGTAGCGGTGGTTTAACTTTTTGCTTTTCAAGGATTAACCTGGCGAGTCTTGGGGAAACGTCGACTAGTTTTTTTTGGGTTATTTCGGGCAATGTGAGTGAATCGAGTACTAGTCCCGCAACCAGGAAAATAACCAGCAGCGTGATCAGCAACCGTCTAAAGTTGCGATCCTCGTTGGTTTCAACCCATGGCAGGCCGGGTTCTAGAATGGCAGTTACCTGTGCCATTAATTACCCGCCACCTCAAGCTTCTGATTCACCGCAAAAGATATCTTGGTGTATTCAGCCCCCGCGCAAGTCAACATTATTTTTTTAAGCAGCTTAAACGGTATTTTCTTATCACCCATGATCGTGACTCCCTGTTTGTCGGTACCCCCACTGGTTGAGGCCGCTTCAATTCTTAAAGCATCATATAGCGGCTTGATGGTTGATTTGCTGCCAGACATGGCTTCTTTGAAGCTAATAACAAATCGACCCTGAATACGAATGTCCTCTTCGTTGACCGCAATCACCAGATTACGCATGGGTAATATTTCCGAGACTGAATCTGGCAATGTTATGTTCTGGGGTGAAGGCAAAACTTCAGCACTGGTGGCATTAACGAGTAAGAAGAAAACCAGGATGGTAAAGATATCCATCAAAGACACCATGTTAAGTGTCGCTGTATAATTTTTCGCACGCACGTGGTGTTGCTTCATGCGCCGGGCTCGTCTTGAGAGTTTCATAAGCGGTATCGCCTGCTACTGTTTGGCCGCATCGCCAATCGAAATATTAGGAAATAATTCTGCGTAAACCTGCTCACCCTGATACAGGGTCTGGTAGGAGCGTGAGGCGTCCATTACCTGAATTAGCTCGTCGTATTGTGTATTTTGTTGGGCGAGTATTGTCAACGCCGTCTTGTCTGGAAAACGTGCTTTTATCTGCTTCAGAGTTTCTTTCAATAGCAGGTAATCATGGGCCTTGTTCTTCTGCGGAATGCGCTTAATCAGTCCGCCCTGGTTATCGGATAGCACTAACATCTTCGGCCGAATAGTCAGACGTAGTTCGAAAGGTGGTTTTTTCGGCTGTTTGGATTCGCTACCCGGTGACGGCAGGTTTAAGTCCAGAATTGTGATATGACTGAATACAGCCGACATCAGCAAAAAAGGAACCAGCACCACCATCAGGTTCATGAAGGCGGTGATGTTAAGCTCCACTGCCGGGTGCTTACGTCTGATACGGTGCCTTCTAGCCATTTTGCTGACTGACGTTCTTGACGCGTGACAGGTGATTGACAAACTTCACCACGGTCATTTCCAGGCTATCGATAATCGCGGTTGTCTTGGTTTGCAATACGGTATAAAACAGTAGCAACGGTATCGCGACGATCAACCCGAATGCAGTGGTATTCATCGCAACGGAAATGCTCGTAGATAGAATTTCGGCCTTCATCGACGGGTCGACCTGGGCTACCGCGGTGAATGCCTTGATCAAACCGATAATGGTGCCAAGCAACCCGAGTAAGGTCGCGATGTTGGCAAACATGGCGAGATAGTGCGTGCGCTTTTCGAGGCGGGGAATAGCCTCCATAATGCTCTCTTCCATGGCTGCTTCGAAATCGTCCCGTCTCCGCGCCGCCTGGAAACTATCCGCGCCCTGTAAAAGTATGGTACTAACGGTTGCAGACGAGCCTTTTGCCATTTTAACCGCACTGTTCATCTCGCCTTTCTCCAGTAACGGCAGTAATTTGGCGATCATGCGGCGGTTGGTAATTTTCGACGCGCTAAGATAGAAATATCGTTCAAGCGTTATCGCTATACCAATAGCAAGCACGGCTAATATAGGGTACATAAATGGTCCCCCGGACTGGAAAAACTGGATTAGGGTGTTAAGCATGGTGTTCATCGCGTTTATCTCCGCTGATTGGTAGTGTGGTTAATAGTGTGAGTTTGCCAGCTATTTTCGGTGCAGCACTATTAAGCCGGTTACTGGTTTGTAGTCGAAGTTGAGAAAATTGCATCGTGGTATCGAATTTGGCGTCTGAACGCATTACGATCTAGCGGCTTTAACGACTGATCCATAATGCTTTCAACAGGGGGGCTCGGGAAGTTGACCGTTTCGGTCGATTTCCACGGCACGATATAGAGCACTTTAGGTAACTCTTTGTTACCCGTGATACTTGTGCCCTCCATTTCCAGTCGTTGTTGTGCGATTGCACCGGTGGTAATAAATATCGGCAGTACAATCGATATAATTGTCAGATGTTTGATGGTTTTCATATTATCCCTGGGTCCTGTTATTGACGGTTTTAAGTTGACGCTCAATATCGATAATCCACTTTCCGACCGGACTGCTGTTGTCACCGGCGAGGGCCTGATATGTTTTATATTGCTGTAACGCCTGCTCCAGGTCCTGCAGATAGATATCGTAGAGTATTCCAAGATTCAGGTAGGCACTGGCGTACTCATTATCAATCTGGATCGCTTTTTGATAGGTTTGCCTGGCCGAGTCGAACTGTCCCTGTAAGCGTTTTATTATTCCCAGGTGATTGTAAGCAATCGCATCATTGGGGTCAGACTCAATCGCCCGCTGCAATGCAAGTTCCGCCTCGTCGTAATTCTCCTGCTTGAAATAGGCGAGTCCCAGGTTGGTGTATACATGTTCAAATTCCGGCGCACTATTGCTCACTCGTTCAAGCAATTCAATTGCGAACCGAATCTCACCAGCTTTCAGAGCGGCCATCCCGGCCTCGTAGTTTTGCTGGTCCACATCGAATACTACTGCTGGTTCCGGAATTCCCACGGCTACAGGTTCCGGCATGACCTGTGGTTCAATTTCCGGAATACTCTGACAGGCACTAATAGCCAGGCCCAGGAATACTACTGGTAAATTTTTAAGGCAGTTCGACATAGGCATCTGCCACCTCAACTTTGGCGTATCGGAACGGCATTAAGTCGCCCAATACCTTGAGACTGTTCTTCACCGACTGATTATAAGCACCCTTCGGAATTCGCTTAAAATTAGTCAGATGAATATCGATCGCCTTTTCCTCAAATGGGTAGGCTTGTTCTTCAAGTAATAATTCGTACTCCTCGAGTTCCTCTTCGTTGAGCCCCCTCGGGCGCTGGGACTGAAGTAGGTCTATTGCAAAACTGTGATAGATTTCGGCGATTTGATAGGTCGCTTCGGCAGTGA
>QNFD01000351.1 GCA_003645435.1 Gammaproteobacteria bacterium
CGTGTTGAGGTTCCGACGGCGGTGGCTTTGTTCCCGGCAGAGCTCCTGTCCTGGCCGCCAAGGTCTTATGTCGAGCGCGTCTACAACATTTCGCGCTGGACCGAAATGCCTCGTGGTGGCCACTTCGCTGCGCTGGAGCAACCTGACCTGCTAGTCGAAGACATTCGGGCATTCGCACGGACCTTGCGTTAGCCCGCAAGCAGAACGAAAAAGGGTCAAAGCTTTGACTCTGACTCTTTTATTAACCAGGTACGTAAGCCTCGTACCTTCTGATTCACATAGCGACCGGGTGAAGCCATCAGCGCATAACCGTATCCTTCGAGTTGATGTTCGAAGGGCGCGACCAGCGAGCCATTTTCAAGTTCCGCGGTCATCAGGGCATCGGCCATGGTGAATCCCTGTCCGTCGATCGCAGCCTGGGTGCGTACGTTGGCATCGACGACTATGCGTCTTGGGTTCGATAAACTCATCGTGTGTTCACCTGACCATTCACGCCACAGGTCGAGCCTTCGATCTTCGCACAGCAGGGGTATGCTATCGAATGGCGCCAGACCAAGCTGTTCTGTGGCGAGACCGCGGTCCGACCACTGGATACCAAGGCGATGCAATAACTGCGGGCTGCAGACCGGAAACAACGGCATCGGCATCTCCAGTAAATGACGCCGGTCGCCGGCACCGCTACAGCGACACCAGCGGATCGCTATGTCAACGTCCTGGAGTTTGAAATCCTCGGCATTCACCGAATGCTGCAACACAATAGAGACATCCGGATTTTGTTCACTAAAACCGGCAATACGCGGCGATAGCCAACGCAGGGCGACATAGGTGGTTACCGCAAAGCTTACGTCCGGATCAGCCTCGTTCGGGGCCAGCGTATCCAGCGTCTGTGTCAGATCTTCAAATAATCGTCGTGTAGTCTGTAGCAATTTCTGCCCGGCATCGGTGAGATAAACCTGTCGTACCGAGCGCTTGAACAGGGCGCAGTCGATATTCTCTTCGAGTTTACGAATCTGGTAGCTAATCGCGCCCTTGGTAATACATAGTTCATCCGCGGCCAGGCTAAAACTCAAATGTCGCGCTGCAGATTCAAACGCTTTAAGGCTATCGAGCGCAGGTAATCGGTGTTTCATGGTTTAAATTTATCTTCACCAGTATCCATTTCTTTGATCTAATTTGTGTCTACACACAGATTTATAGAATAGATTATTTAAACCATACTACAATTATTTTCGCTTGTCAGTGATTACTCCTATCGCCCATCATAAGATTTCAACAAGAACTTTTATGCAGATTTATAACCGGGGTACCCATTGACTAGTAGCAGTGTGAAATCACAGGCCCGCGTCGTCGTCATCGGCGGCGGTATCGCCGGTTGTTCGACTCTTTACCACCTGACTCGCGAGGGCTGGACCGACGTGGTCCTGGTAGAACGTGACGAATTGACTTCAGGATCAACCTGGCACGCGGCGGCGCAGGTAACCCAGTTCGGCGCAAATCAAACCCTGGTGGCGTTAAAACGTCATAGCATCGATTTGTATCGCGAACTCGCGGCCGATCCGGACAATCCGATTTCATACCATATTACCGGCGGCATGCGTCTCGCCCACACGCCCGAACAGGTCGATACCTATAAACATTTTATCGGTATGGCTGCGGGTATGGGCGTCGAAATGGAGTTTATCGATGCCGTCGAAGCGGGCAGGCGTCATCCACTGATGAACACCGATGGCTTGCTCGGCGCCTGGTGGGATCCGCTCGACGGCGACATCGATCCGGCCGGCATCACCTTTGCGCTGGCGCGCAAGGCACGCGAAGCCGGGGCCGAGGTTTATCGATTCAACCCGGTAGAGAGTATCAGCCGCAAGCCCAGTGGCGAATTTATCGTGCATACCAAAAATGGCGACATCAGCTGTGAGAAAGTCGTTAACGCCACCGGTTACCGCGTTAACGAAGTCGGTAATATGCTTGGGGTCACGCATCCGGTCACTTCGATGGAACACATGTATTTTCTCACCGATACCATGCCGGAACTCGAACAGCTTGATTTTCGCGTGCCCATTATCCGTGATCCCCGCGATGATTTTTACAGCCGTCAGGAAAAACTGGGGCTACTCGTTGGCGTTTACGAACAGGGATGCAAGACTTTCGGCATGGATGGCATTGACCCGGGCTTTACCCAGGCACTCTGCCCTTCCGATCTGGACCGCTGCCTCGACAACATGGAGCGTATCTTTGGGCGCCTGCCCGCACTCACCGAGGCAGGGATTCACACCGTTATCAATGGGCCGATAACCTATACCATCGATGGTGCACCGCTCATCGGCCAGATACCCGGAATTCGCAATGCTTACTGCGCCATTGGCCTGCGCGCGGGCATTGGTGAAAGCGGTGGTCATGGCAAGCTTCTGGCACAAATCATGGTGCACGGTGAATGTGAATGGGATGCCTGGTTTCTCGACCCGCGACGATTTACCCAGTATGCGAATACCGAACACACCACCCTGAAAGCGGTCGAGGACTATCAAAACGAATTTCAATACCACATGCCGCACGAACATCGGCCCGCATCGCGCCTGGCGCGCACAACGCCGCTATACGCCGTACTCGACCGGGAAAACTGTGCCTGGGGTGTCGTCAACGGTTGGGAACGAGCCCTGTTCTTTAAACCCGATGCCGATTTTGTCGACCAGCATAGTTATCGCTTTACACCAACAAAAGAAATCGTCGGCAACGAAATAGACGCCTTGAGACAGAACGTCGGCATCATGGAAGTATCTGGCTTCAATCGCTACGAAATCAGCGGCGAGGGTGTAGAGTCTTTTCTCGACCATGTGACCTGCGGCAATATACCGAAGACCATCGGCAAGCTCAGCCTCTGCTACCTGCTGACCGAAAAAGGTAATATCCTTAGCGAGGCGACACTGGTCAAGCTTGGTGAGAATCGATACTGGTACGGGTCCGCAGCCGCAGCCGAATGGCACGATCGCGACTGGTTGCAGCAATACAAGCCAGACAGCGTAAACCTGAGCGAGATGGTAAACAGCCATACCATACTGGTGGTCGCCGGCCCAAAATCACGTGAGCTGTTACAATCGGTTTCGCCGCGAAACGACTGGTCGAAAGCGGCATTCCCCTGGCTGCAGGCACGCACCATGTTCATAGGCCACGCCGAGGTAATCGCAATGAGCGTTAGTTTCTCGGGCGAGCTTGCCTACGAACTACATGTGCCCAATGAAGCACTGTTCCTGGTCTGGCAAATTCTCAAGCAGGCGGGAACCGCGTTTGATCTGGGTTACTTTGGTCTCTACGCGACAGAATCAATGCGTCTCGAAAAAGGCTATCGTCACTGGAAGGCTGATCTAATTTATGAACATAATCCGTTCGAGTCCGGTCTCGATCGATTCGTCAACATGGAGAAGAATGATTTTATCGGCAAGCAGGCCTTAGAGGCGCAACTCGAACGTGGTTTTCGAAAACTGTTTGTATCCATCACGATTGATTGTGATATCGCCCCGGCACATTCGGGTGACCCGGTTTTTGCCGGCGAGTTACAGGTTGGCAGTATTACCTCGGGCGGTTATGGTTTTCGCGTAC
>QNFD01000352.1 GCA_003645435.1 Gammaproteobacteria bacterium
ATCCGGCGGCTAAACGGGGTGTTATCAGTGCCGAAGATTTCAGCTCGGAAACACTATTACTGCGTGAGAAGGGATCAGAAACACGGGAGCTTTTTATGTCCCGACTGGAAAATTCAAACTACAAACCAAAAACCACAATCGAAATTAGCAGTCGCGAAGGGGTATGCACGGCCGCTGGTGCTGGCCTGGGGCTGGCGATCATCTCCATGGATGAAATTCTGCAAGGCTTTGGGACTAAAATTATACGCTTTAAAGACTTTTCAATTTTCGGGCAAACGCAAGTTATCTGTTTGAAAGAGCGTCTCGATTCAAAGATGATCCGAACCTTTCTGAATGTTGCGGGAGGTCCTGACAAGTTAACTGTTGATCGGCGACAATTACCGGATGAATAAATCAAAAATTTACAAACGGTATCGATTTTCACCAGAAATCATCGTGGAGCGTCATCTGATTTTTGGCCTGACAAGTTAACTTGTCAGTGCCCTCGAAAGTTAGATTGAATTTCCCCGAGTATTTTAGCGCTCTACCATTTCTTACGCCGGAAAGGGAGGATTATATAGAGGCCGCTAATTTACCTAACGGGTGTAGAAAGAAAGGTATTCAAGTTGGGACTATCGATGCATTGCTTGCGCAATCATGCATCAGTCGAAATATTGAGTTGCTTACTACGGATAAAGATTTTTCACAAATAGCCAAGGTATGCCCCCTACAAATCTGGTCCTGAAGGGGTACACCAGTTGACAGTGCCGAACAATGTGAGCTTCCCCCATTGTTTCCCAGGCCAAAAAAAGTGCCGGGCGTTACCCGCCCGACACTTCAATCATTGCAAACTACTTAAATTTTTTGATTTCACCGGACTTCATTCGGTCCAGGTAGCTGTTTAGCTCCCGTTTCACGATCGGCATGAGGCAATACAGACCGATGATATTGACGACCGCCATGGCGAAGATCGCCGCGTCGGAGAAGTCGATAACCGGACCCAGGTTGGCCGCAGCTCCGATAATGACGAAGATGCAGAAAATGACCTTGAAGGTTATTTCTTTGCTCTTGCCTTCACCGAAAAGGTAAGTCCAGGCCTTGAGACCATAATATGACCAGGAGATCATGGTCGAAAAGGCAAACAATACAACCGCAATCGCCAACACATAGGGAAACCAGCTGAATGCGCTTTCAAAAGCCGCCGAGGTCAGGCCGACACCCGAAGCACCAGTAGCGGTGACGATGCGTCCGCCCTCGGTTATGTAATTGCCGGTATCCGGGTCTATTGTCAACTGGCCGGTAATAATAATAACCAGCGCGGTCATGGTGCAAATCACCACGGTATCAATAAACGGTTCTAGTAACGAAACAAAACCCTCGGTGATCGGCTCCTTGGTACGAACCGCGGAGTGCGCAATCGCAGCGGAACCGACGCCGGCTTCGTTCGAAAACGCGGCCCGTTTGAATCCCTGGATCAACGCGCCGACCATGCCCCCTGCGACACCGAGCCCGGTAAAAGCGCCTTCAAAAATCTGGCCGAAAGCCCAGCCGATTTTATCCGCGTTCACCAGCAGAATAACCAGCGCCGCGAGCACGTAGAGGATTCCCATGAAAGGTACGACTTTTTCGGTAACCTTGGCGATCGATTTCAAACCTCCGACGATAACCGCGAATACGACAACGGCGAAAACGACGCCGGTGATCCAACCTGGATAACCGCCGACAATTCCGGAGATCTGTTGATGCGCCTGGTTGGCCTGGAACATGTTCCCACCACCGAGAGCACCGAGGATGCAGAACACCGAAAACAGAATCGCCAGGAACCTGCCACCCGGCAACCCGCGCTCGGCGAAACCCTTGGTCAGATAATACATCGGACCACCGGAGACTGTGCCATCGGCGTATTCGTTACGATATTTCACACCGAGGGTACATTCGGTAAACTTCGATGCCATACCCATCAGGCCCGCCAGTATCATCCAGAAGGTTGCACCGGGCCCGCCGATGCCGACCGCGACTGCGACACCGGCGATATTACCCAGACCGACGGTTCCTGAAAGTGCCGTTGCCAGCGCCTGGAAATGGCTGACCTCGCCCGCGTCGTTCGGATCCGAGTAGTCACCCTTGACCAGCGAAATCGAAAGCGGGAAAGCCCGAAACTGAATAAACGCGAAATAGAATGTAAACACCGTCGCCGCGACAACCAGCCAGGCCACTATCCACGGAAAAGCAGTGCCAGGGAAAGGGCTAAAGATAAAACTAACGAACCAGCCGGTGGCACTGGAGAACAACTGATTGACAGTTTCATCGACTGACTGGGCAAGCACCGGGCTAGATATGAGTGCGAGCCCGAAGACCGCCAGGGTCGAATATAATTTATTTATTTTCATTTTTTATCCTGAATTGGTTAGGGAACGATGGTGCAGGGAACCGGAGCGATTTGCGCCAGAGTACCCGCGACAGATCCAAAAACGCGCACCTTGAGGCTACTCTGCCCGGTGCGCCCAATGACTAATTGCGTTGCCCCAGCTTCAGTGGCGATATCAGACAGGGTTTCCGCTACATGCCCATACTTAATCACCGAATCGATCTCGACACCGTCAGTGGAAATCGATGCCAGAATTGGGTCGACCAGGGCTGTCTTTGCACGCGCAAGCTCTTCTCCCCTGCGCTTGTGACGCTCCTCCAGTTCCTCTGGCGTCAGGAATGAGTAAGGCGACCATTCGAGAACGTGCGCAAGCAAAACCGATCCGCCATTGCTTCTGGCATGATCAATAGCAAAGGCCACCGCGCGTTCGGAAGCCGGGCTTCCATCGCAAGCGACTACATATTTAATAGACATATTTCCTCCTACAGGATTTTTTATACCGGATTTGGTACACACATAGATTAACCGCTAACGGGAAGAAATACTTTTGTATATTCGTTGTAATATCAGTAAATATTCGTAATATTTAGCCAATATACGTTCTAAATAGGAAAATTTCCCATAGATACGACAGATAGAAGAATACTTTCCTATTTACAGGAAAAAGGGAAGATATCCATGGCCGGATACTGGTCGATCTTGCTATCACCAACCTCAACTCCAACGATGAATCAGGCTCGACGTTTCCTACACGATTATCGGTACGAGGTTAAAGTCCTTACAAATTGTGAGCTCGGGAATAGGGTGTTCTTCGTCAGAAAAAGTCTGTTTAAGGATTCCACCTTTAACAAAACAGTGATGCCTACCTGTTGGCGATTACTTCTGCTAACAGGCAGAGTATTTCGTACATCAAAGTAGCGCCAACCAATGCCGTGTTACCGCTAGGGTCGAAAGGCGGGGCGACCTCGACCACATCGCCGCCTATCAGATTGAGATTACGAAAGCCCCGCAGCAAGGCAAGCGCCTCAATGGTTGTAATGCCGCCGATTTCCGGTGTCCCTGTTCCCGGTGCATATACAGGATCAAGACCGTCCACATCGAACGAAATATATGTGGGTCCATCACCGACGACCCGACGCGCCTCCTTGATGACGGCGTCCACGCCCATCTGGGTGAATTCCTCCATGAAAATAACCCGCATACCCTGCTCAAGCGAATAGTCCCAGCCCTCGGTC
>QNFD01000353.1 GCA_003645435.1 Gammaproteobacteria bacterium
CGCGCCCGATGCCTTCAGGTATCGCGCCATGCCCTGAATATTCAATTTACGCCAGTTATCATAGTTTGCCCAGTCCTGATATTTTTCCAGCTTAATGCTATCGCTGAGTTCATCGACTGACTTACCCGCTTTTAAACCCTTTAGCACTGCCGCCCGCAGTTCCTGCAGATAAGCCAGTGAATCGTCAACATCAGATTTAACACCTACCGGGCCGTGGCCACCAACCAGGATTTCAAATTCGAGCGACTGTACCTTGCGCACCTGGTTGATCCAGTCATCGATATTAGCATTAGGAAAGTCACGATAGAACAGGCGTTTCGAAGAAACCACGTCGACTACAAAACCGACATTTTCGGGCCGGATCACCATCGCGATCATATCCTCGCCATGCCCCGGTCCCAGGTAGGTCAGCTCGATAGTTTTATTTCCCTGGGTGAATTGCATGGACTCGCTGAATCGCAGCGTCGGTTCCACGCCGTCGATCTCTTCGGGTGCATTAGCATGCACAATCACGTTGGCGCTTTCGTCATAGGCCAGGCCACCCGAAGCATGGTCGCCATGACTATGACTGTACACCAGTTGGGTAACAGGCTGACTGGTCATCTTCGCGATTTCAGCCATAAGCCATAACGCCGCATCGGCATCGATCGGATCGGTAACCACGACCCCTTCACCCGTAATCACAAAAACATTGACGTGAAAGTTGTTCTGAAACCGATAAACATCACCTTTAACCTGGCTAATACTGCGCTTTGCTTCCTGGGCCTGTACCAGGTTGAATGCCATGCACAGCGCCAGTAGAATCATAATTCTTGTTTTCATTTGTATCCTCCTCATCAGTCACAATACGAAGGGAAATGGTATCACTATATAGCGGGGTAGTTTATTTATTTGCAGGAATGCATGATCGAAATAAGTTAACTGCCCGCGTAAGAGGGTTAGACTGTAGCTTTTACAATTTTATCGCCGGAGAAACGCTATGCAAAAAATTTCCGTCATCGGACTTGGAGATATGGGCCGAGTATCAACCAGTGATAATGGCCCTGGGTGGAAAATCAACTTACGTTGGTGATCAGCCCGCGGCACTTGCGGTACTTTTCGCTGCACTTTTCACGACGCGCCAGAGCTTTATGTTCGGTATGATCTATGGCGCCCTCGCCTGTCAAAAAGCCGGCATTCCGCTCGACGCTTTCGTCAATCAAATCCCGGTTTCGATCAAGATGATGCAGGATTATTACGAACTGTTTGCCGCCACGGTCCCGGCCGGCGACTATTCCAACCCCGAGGCCTCGATGACAACCTATGCAGCGGCAATCGACGATACCCTGGGCACGTTCAAAAGTCTCGGCGCCCGTTCCGAACTGCCACAACTAATGCATGACCTGGTTCATCAGGGTGTTGACTCGGGACACGGGGACAAACAGCTAACGGGTCTTGTAAAACTAATGGGGTCTGCCTCGTAAATTCGATTGGCGCGTCAACGCTTATCGTTCGAGCGTGGCTTAGCCCATATTAATTCATCACCAATCAGAAATTCCGGATTGCGGTTGATTCCATTTAATTCGTTACCTGGTTCTCACCAATACTAAAACAGTGCTTTTGTTTCGATCCTTTTCTGCTTTGACGCACCCGGATCAATATAGCCAGGACAAAGATGAGTCCTGCGACAGTCGGATACTCGATCGTGTAAATGACCAGGGCTAATCCCGCCCGGACAATCGTCCTTAGGGTTTCTCGCTCACGGATGTAGTCAGCGATCGGTGGAGAGTGACGATAGTAAAACTCAACCAGCCATGTGCCAGCCGTATTAGTCAGCAGGTGTTGATCCCTGAATTCACGCAGTGTTAGAACATGCGGGTCGAGCCATGAACCATAGGCCGCCGTGGCGATAAAGCAGTTAGACGAGCTTGAACCTGAACTGCCGCCGCTGCTACTGGGCGGCACATAGACTTTGAAGTTAGCCACGCAAAATCGGTTGGAGGTCATCGTGACCCTGCCATCGCTGCAATCGGCGTCACCACTCCAGCGATCGAATCTGGAATTGCTGCCGCTGTCCGGTTCCGCAATCAAGCGCAACTGCGATCCCGAATCGAAGCTTGCGATGCAGGTACTACCACAGTTGATACCGGCTGGTTCAGAGCTGACGTTACCGATTCCACCGCCCTGCTTACTGAGCCGCATGGTTCTTTGATTACCAATTTCGACCACTTTATTAGCAGAGGTTAATGTCACGTAAGCGCGTTTGCCGTCCGGACTAATAGCCACACTGCTTGAAGCGCCGCGAACATTGACCGGTATCACCTGGTTCGACAAAACATCGATGACATGTATGGAACTGGAGTTACCGGCCACATATACCTTAAAGCCGTCGGGTGTAATCGCTATACCGCCTGGTGATACACCAAATCCCAGATCGATTTCTCCTGAAAGTCCGGTACCGAAATCGTAATAGTTGATAGTATCGGCAGGTGCATTGGTGATGTATATCCGGTTTGCATCCGGAGTGACAGCAATTGCCGCCGGGCTCTTACCAATGGTCAATGCCGGATCAAGGGTGCCGTCTGCCAGGTTGTAAATTTGAACCTCATTATCGACACCTGATACGGCGATGTAAGCGCGTGTATTATCCGGACTGACCGCGATACCACGAGGCGTATTGCCGGCAGCCATTACCAGTGTATCGGCAACGGTGAAATTATTGTCAGCATCGAGGATGGTCACACTACCGCCGTCAACAGCCTGCGATACCAGCAGCCAATGGCCATCGGGACTGACCGCTATTCCAAGCGGATTCAGATTATTCGCTAAAGCACCATTATCGGCCGCTACAACAATGGTGCGAATAAATTCCAGGGTATGCGCATGCAGTACGCCTACCATGTTGTCGCCTGCAACGTAAATATGACGACCCCTCGGGTCGGCCACCACCGC
Organism: Gammaproteobacteria bacterium; assembly: GCA_003645435.1. The sequence continues at coordinate 2,932 of QNFD01000353.1, forward strand.
ATGTACCGGAATAGTTGGTATTAAACCAGGCAGGACAGCCGAGGAAATCCATTCCTGACCCATTTCTGTGTTGATCATACTCACCGTTCCGTCACCGCGATTAGCGACAAACGTGCGACGACCATTAACGGAAACGGCTAAACCAGTTGGAAGTGGATTCAAAGCCTGCAGGGGGATCTCTTGCGAAAATCCGGTATTGGGGTGGGTAACCTCGGTATTGTGATAGCGGGGACTCAGTGCTTCGCCATCAGCGGTGGTCAGAAACAATTGTTCAGGGGTGGTTATGTTCCCCGGGAGCCGCAGCGTGATCAGGCTGTCACTTATCGTTACTGGTACCAGGGAAGTGCCATTTTCGCCCAGCATGAGACTGTCGATTGCGGGATCCATTTTAAGTCTTTCCCCTACGATCGTGAGCCAGGCCCCGGCTCGACCACCAGGTGGATAAACGTAGCTGATGTGCGGTCCGGTAAATGTCGCAATACGCTGGCCTTCGAAAGAACCCCTGGAAAGACCCGCCTTTTCCCATGTCCCGCCCGCGGAATTTTCTTCCTGATTGAATGCGGTAAATATCCAGTCACTCGCGGGACAGGGAATACGAAAAACCTGGCCCGAGACCACTTCGGTCTCGCCGTCGGCGGTACCGGTCATAC
>QNFD01000354.1 GCA_003645435.1 Gammaproteobacteria bacterium
CCCATCTTGCGGATATCCTGCTCGTGATGCATCGCGATTATCACCGAGCCCGCGGCGAGGAATAACAGGGCCTTGAAAAACGCGTGCGTCATTAAATGGAAAATTGCGGCTGAATAGGCCGAGGCGCCGAGGGCAACCGTCATATAGCCAAGTTGCGACAAGGTCGAATAAGCGACCACACGTTTGATATCGTTTTGCACAATGCCGATCAGGCCCATGAAAAATGCGGTGGTAGCACCGATCACGAGCACCACCGACAAGGCGGTTTCCGACAGTTCAAACAGGGGTGACATGCGCGCCACCATGAATATACCGGCGGTCACCATGGTCGCGGCATGGATTAAAGCTGAAATCGGTGTGGGGCCTTCCATCGAATCGGGTAACCAGACATGCAGGGGTACCTGCGCCGACTTACCCATAGCGCCAATGAACAGCAAAATACAGGCGAGTGAAATCACCGACCAGTCGAGTCCGGGAATCACCTGAATGCTAGCGTTCACCATTGTGTCTGCGCGATCAAAAACCTCGTAATAATCGAGCGAGCCCGTGTAACCGAGCAACACCGCAATACCGAGCAAGAATCCAAAATCACCGACGCGATTGACCAGGAAGGCTTTCATATTGGCGTAGATTGCGGTTTCACGTTTGAACCAGAATCCGATCAATAAATAAGACACCAGGCCGACCGCTTCCCAGCCAAAAAATAGTTGCAGGAAATTATTCGACATTACCAGTATCAGCATCGAAAACGTAAATAGCGCTATGTAACTGAAAAATCGCTGATAACCATCGTCATCCTCCATGTAACCGATGGTGTAGATGTGTACCATCAGTGAAACACTGGTCACCACGACCATCATCAACGCGGTCAAGCTGTCGATCAGAAAACCGATTTCGAAACGAATACCATCACTGATCATCCAGGTGTAAACCGACTGGTTGTAAATAGCGGCACCATCGAAAACCACGTCATTCAATACCACCAGTGACAATATGGTGGAAATACCGACACCGGATATAGCAACCAGATGCGATCCGACCCGGCCTATTTGCTTACCGAAAAAACCAGCAACAATAGCGCCAAACAGCGATGCAAGCGGGATAGCCAGGTAAACGGATTCCATATTCATCCCCTTAACTCGCTAATGTCATCGATAACGATCGAACGCTTGTTACGGAATAGCACTACCAGTATCGCCAGGCCGATGGCTGCTTCGGCGGCGGCTACGGTCAATATGAAAAATACGAACACCTGCCCGGCGAGGTCATTCAGATAATGGGAAAACGCAATGAAATTCAGGTTCACCGCGAGCAGCATGAGTTCGATTGACATCAACAGGATAATGATGTTTTTTCGATTAATCACGATCCCGGCGATACTGATACTAAACAGTATCGCGGCGAGAATCAGGTAGTGACTTAATTCTACGTTCATGAATCTTTACCACTCGATGGCATTTTTATGATACGCAACCGATCGGCTTTTCTGACCTTGATCTGGTCCGAGGGATTCTGGTACTTGGTTTGCGGGCGTTTGCGCATGGTGAGAGATATTGCAGCGATAATGGCCACCAGTAAAATCACCGCGGCTATTTCGAAGGCCAACACGTAATCGGTATAGAGAACAGCACCGAGCGCCTTGGTATTGCTGTAGTCGGCAGCCCTGGCTTCCGGTTTGGCCAGTACTTCGATAGAGAAGTAATCGCTCGTAACCACGCTCCACATCAGTGCCAGCATGATCGCGGCAACAAAAATACCCAGTGGCAATACACGACTAAATCCTTCCCGCATGCGCGCTATATTAATATCCAGCATCATTACCACAAACAGGAACAACACCATCACCGCACCGACATAAACCAGCACCAGGGTGATAGCCAGAAACTCGGCCTCGAGTGTCATCCAGATAACCGCGCTGGTGAAAAATGTCAACACCAGGAACAGGGCGGCATGAACCGGATTTTTTACCGTCACTACCGCGGTCGCCGTGGTTACGGTGATGATTGCGAAAGCATAAAAAATGATGGTTTCTAACATTTTTGGTAATTACCGATAAGGTGCATCAGCAGAACGGTCTGCAGCCAGTTGAGCTTCGTAGCGATCGCCTATTTCGAGCAGCTTCTCCTTGGTCATGATGTTTTCACCGCGATTCTCGAAGTGATACTCGAATATGTTGGTTTCGACGATCGAATCAACCGGGCAGGCTTCTTCACAAAATCCACAGTAGATGCACTTGAACAAATCGATATCGTATCGCGTGGTTCGCCGTGTACCATCCGCACGCTGCTCTGATTCAATCGTAATGGCCAGCGCCGGGCAAACCGCTTCGCAAAGCTTGCAGGCAATGCAGCGTTCTTCACCATTGGCATACCGGCGCAAAGCGTGTAATCCGCGAAACCGCGGACTAATCGGTGTTTTCTGTTCGGGGTATTGCACGGTAAACTTTCTACGAAAGAAGTACCGTCCGGTCACGTTCAGTCCCTTGAATAACTCAAGGAAGAAAAAGCTTTTGAAATAATATTTTATCGTTGCAAGCATTTTGTTACACCGACCAGGGACCGACTTTAAAATAAACCGCTACGCCTTCCAGGAACAGGCAGACAATGGTGACCGGAAGCAATACTTTCCAGCCGAGACGCATGATCTGGTCGTAGCGGTAACGTGGAAAAGTTGCACGAATCCAGAGGTATAGAAACATGAAAAATGCGGTTTTCAGAAACAGCCAGACGATACCGTCTCCCATGATTTCCGGAAATGGGCTCAACCAGCCGCCTAGAAACATCAGCGACGCCAGCATTGCGATCAGGATCATGTTGGCGTATTCGGCGAGGAAAAACACGGCGAAGGTCATACCGGAATACTCGACATGAAATCCGGCGACAATTTCAGACTCGCCTTCGGCAACATCGAAGGGTGCTCGATTAGTTTCGGCGACACCCGAAATCAGGTACACCATGAACAGGGGCAGCAATGGAAATACTAGCCAGTTGCTCCATCCGCCTGCCTGTTTCGCAACGATGTCACCGAGATTGAGACTACCGGCAGCCATCAATACCCCGACCAGCGCGAATCCCATCGCGATCTCGTAAGCGACTATCTGCGCTGCCGAGCGCATCGCACCCAACAGTGCATACCTGGAATTGGAGGCCCAACCGGCAATGATAACGCCGTATACGCCGAGAGAGGTCATCGCCAGAATATAAAGCAGGCCAGCATTGATGTCGGCGAAAACCAGGGTATCGGTAAAAGGCATGACCGCCCAGGCCGACATACCCGCTCCAAAGGTAATAACGGGTGCAATGTAGAACAGGTATTTATTCGCGTTGGTCGGCAGGATAATTTCCTTGAACATCAACTTGAACAGATCCGCAAATGGTTGCAATAAACCCCAGGGTCCAACCCGGTTTGGTCCGATGCGAACCTGCATGAAACCGATCACCTTACGCTCGGCAAGGGTGTAGAAAGCGACTATGACGAATAACGGTACCAGGATGATGAGAACTTTAATCAGGGTATAAATCGTGTATTGCAGCTCCCCGGGCAGCCAGAGCCAGATGGATGTGAAAAACTCGGTCACGATA